>CANGVB010000001.1 GCA_947456995.1 Bryobacteraceae bacterium
AGCACCGGCGGTGCTGCTGTCTCGCTCTACCCGCCGGAGATGGAACTGACCGAAAAGATCCGTACCGTCGCCACCCGCATCTACCGCGCTGGCAAGGTTAGCATTGACGCCGTTGCCGCCAAGAAACTGGCCAAGCTCCAAGCCACCGGCTTTGGCCACTTGCCTATCTGCATGGCCAAAACCCAGTACTCCTTTTCCGATAATCCCAAGCTCATTGGAGCACCTGAAGGCTTCGAGTTCACCGTCAGTGATGCCTACCTCCGCGGCGGCGCTGGCTTCGTCACGGCCGTCGCAGGCAACATGTCCCTGATGCCCGGCCTAGGCAAAACTCCAGCCGCCTTGACGCTCGATATCGGTGCCGACGGCCGCATGATCGGCCTCGACGGCTAAGCCTAAAGGCACTTGAAGTGGTCGACCTATCCCAAGCGGAAATCCAACAATTTCCGATATGCAGAATTATCGGCGCCAAGTTGTTGTTCAGGCTGGAGACAACAACATTTTGACGGCTTGGCAGCAACGGGACTTTTATGCTGAGAGATGGTAAGAAGTTCGCCGAAGGCTTGATTTTATTGGAGATTTTGCAAGGTGCAGATCAGGACGTCCCATAAATCACTGGACCGAAATCAAATCCGCCTAGGTATTCAGCCATTGCTCCAGTAACAAACATCAATATGGCTCGCCCCTCCGTCCAAATTTCTTTACCGGTACATCAAGACGAGTGGCGATACGGCTACATCCGCAATATTTGCCTCACGGAATCCGACATTGGGGTCCATGTAATACACCGTATTTCGCCCAATCGAATAAATCAGGACAACATGGGAGGCCTGGCCCGGGATCACCTGGTAGACAGCCAAGGCATGGGAAACCCGCAGGGAATCCCGCAACTGGCTCAATCTTGGCGCTGTAGAGGTTGCCGTCCCTGTGTTGTACGCCGCTACTGTCATATTAAATCGCGAGGCCAGATAGGGAATCCCGGTGCGTATGTTGATCGCCTTGGTGGTTGCATGTAAATGGGGCTGCAATCCAGGATCCGCAATCCATTGAGCCTGCGTCTTCACTCCACCCCAGCGCCCATCCACGCGCGTCCAGGATTCCAGCGTCGCCGCCCAGCACCAATTCAAATCATTCTGATGGACATAAGGCGGCCTCGCCCGGTCCACACGTTCCGCTGTTATTGCCATGCTTACAATGCGTCACATATCCTGAATTTGAGCCAAAATCATCGGTCGACGCCGTAAAACACCTCAAAGAGCCATGCACATAACAAGCAATTGGTTTTTTCTACTGATAGCCGTGCTGCAAGTTTCCTGCACGCGCATTGAGCAAGAAGCCACGCGGATCACCTGCGGGGGAAGGACCGCGCGGCTGATGTCTTATTCGGATTCTCCACTGCGCAGCAAGGTGCGGATAGAAACGATGCAAGCGCCTTCCCAGCGTTGGGAGACGATACACCAACAGGAAGTCGAGAGCTCACCCGGGATTGTGGCGAGTGCTTGTACCGCGGACCAGAAACTCGCGTGTATTCATTTTGACAACCGTCTGGAGAAGCCCAGCACTCTAACCATCGATTTCGAGCACTTTGTCGCAACGGCATCCAGCCGGTGCTTTGCGCCAATCGAAGAGGCTCTCAAGCAAAAGAGTCTGCACCTCAGCCCAAGAACTAAAGCCTGGTTTACGGCTCCAAGTGATAAGTCAGCTCGCCAGCCTCTACCGCTACCTTGAGCGAATTCTGCCGCGGCGGCAGGGGGCAGGTGGCGAAGGGCGTGTAGGCGCAAGGGGGGTTGTAGGCTTTGTTGAAGTCGAAGCTTACAGTGCCGTCTTTGGCCAGAGTTCCGTACAAGAAGCGGCCGGCCGGGTAGGTTGCTTTGCCGCTGGAACGGTCTCTGAAAATCAGCCACAACTCGTTTTCGCCCGATTTCAAAACCTGAGCCCGGTGCGTTGCGCCAGCCAGTTGAAATTCTATATCGCCCGGGCTTTCGTGTTCTTCCACCACACCTTCAATCACCGTTGGCACGCGCAGCTTTTTGGCAACGGCGTAGGGCAGGAACTTGCCCTTGATGTTGTAATCCGCCTTCACCGGGTACCAGGTGCGGTGGGTGAATTCCTTGCGATATTTGCTGGTCTTGTCGCGGAGGCGGATTCCAAATTTGCCGCCGCGCTCGATGACGATCATCGAGAGGTCGCCGGTGGTTACCAGATCGGCCGTCTTGTTTGCTCCGTCGTCGATGAGTGGGCCTTCGGTAAATGCTTTGCCGTTTACCAGAATTCCGGCTGATGGCTCTACCTTGAGAACCACTTTTTTGCCGTCAAACTTGAAAACTCCACCCTTAGCTGCAGCTTTACCGGCCGGGAGGACAAAACCGCTTTTCGGGTCGCTGCCGAAGGTGGTTTCGCCTTGCTTGAGCCAATGCAGACCGGCAACCGTGAGCCAGCCAGTGTCGGACTTGAGCGTCGTTTCCATCCTGGTTCGGTATTCCTGAACCGACTTCTCGTGAGCAGGGTCTGGGCCCGCTGCGCTTAGTCCTGTGGCCATAAAAGCAATCACCGCAAATTTGATCGACATTAGTATCTTCTACTTTCTCATCGTTAAGATGTAGAATCAAGCCCATGCGATTCGCCATTTTGGGAATCACCTGTCTCGCGTTTGGACAGGACTTCTCCAGCATCCAAATCGAGAAAGCCTCCAGCGGCCATCGCTTTGTCCAGACACCGCTCTGGTCTAAGGCCGCTGCGGCGCTGCTCTTTTGCGACGTACCGAGTGACCAGATCCTAGCCTACTTGCCAGGTAAGGGGACTGCCAAATACCGGGAAGAAATGGCTGGCCCGAGTGCGATTGCTTACGACAAAGAGAATCACGTGGTTGTCGCGCAGACCAAGGCGCGCCGGATTATCCGGCTCTATCCGGGGGACGAGAAGAAGTTTGACATCCTGGTGGACAAGTTTGAAGGCAAGCGGCTGAATGCGCCGAACGATCTGGTGATTCGCAAAGACGGGCAGCTTTATTTCACAGATCCTGCCTTTGGGAATCAGGCTGACACGCGGGAGTTGAGCTTCTATGGCGTGTATCACCTGAACCCGAAAGGCGAGCTTACGGTGATCGCCAAGCCCAAGGGCCGGCCGAATGGGCTGACGCTTTCGCCGAATGGCCGGATTCTGTATGTCGCCAATTCTGACGAGCGTAAAGTGTATGCCTATGATCTCGATGGCAAGGGCGTGGCAAGCAACGAGCGGGTGTTTGTCGATCAGATTGATGGGCCTCCGGATGGGCTGAACGTGGATGAAAAGGGCAACCTGTACATTGCAGCTAACAACATCTATATCGTTTCGCCGCAGGGGAAAGCACTGCATACGATACAGATGGGCGACAAGCCGTCCAACATGGCCTTTGGGGATGAAGACCGGATGACGCTCTACATCACCGCAAAGACAGGCGTGTATCGTGCGAGGATGAAGGTTAAGGGAGTTACCACCGAATAGCTGTAAAACTCGATGTCCGGCGCTATCCAGCCAAACCAATTCTGGGTGTCGGCGCACTGATCTTTGATGGTGACCGCATCCTGCTGGTGCAGCGTGGCAAGGAACCTCTCAAGGGATTCTGGAGCCTGCCCGGCGGGGCCGTTGAAAGCGGTGAAACCCTTGAAGAAGCCCTCCTGCGGGAGGTGATGGAAGAAACCAGCCTCGAAGTCAAAATCGTCCGTTTCGGCGAAATCTTTGAACGCATCATGCCCGACACAGCCGGGGCGATCGAGTATCACTACGTTCTGCTCGACTATGTCTGTGAGATCACAAGTGGGGAACCGGTTGCCGGTAGCGACTCTGCCGATGTGCGCTGGTTCACACCCGAAGAATTGAAAGGAGTGCCCGTTACCTCGGGCACACTCGAAGTAATCGAACGATGCCGAACTGGAGCCAAGACCTCTTAGAGTACGAAAGCCTGCGCGCGCTGCTGGCGCGCTATGTTTCGTCTGCCGCCGGGCACCGCCAACTGGAGGCAATGCAACCCTCTACAGACCGCGAGGCGCTGATCGACAGCCTTGCAGAACTGAGTGAAGCGCTCACATTCTTAACCGAAGGCGATAACGAAGACTCAGGCTTGCCGCGCCTGCGCTTTACCGATCTTGAAGATGTAAGCGAGGCTGTGGCGCGGGTGCGCATTGAAGGTGCTGTGCTTGAGGGGCTGGAAATTCTTGCTGTGCGTGCGTGGCTTACGCGGGCTACGGAGTTTCGGCAGGGGCTGAGCGAATCGCCCTATCGCTTCCCGCTGTTGTGGGAGAAGGCTGAAAAGATTGGCGATTTTCGCCAGCTTCTTCGGGCGCTTGACGGTAAGATTCGGCCTGATGGTGGCCTTGAAGATGATGCCAGTGTGGCACTGAAGCGGCTGCGGCAGGAGCTGGGCCGTCAGAAGGAATCGATTCAGAGCTCTCTCGAACGCTTTATGCGTGCCCACCGGGATGACGGCGTGATGCAGGATGACTACGTAACGCTGCGCGGGGATCGCTTTGTTGTGCCGGTGGCGACCAACTTCAAGGGGCGGGTGCAGGGAGTAGTGCATGGCACGAGTGGCTCCGGGCAAACCAGCTTTGTCGAGCCACTGGAAACGATTCAACTCAATAACGAGCTGGTGCGGCTGATTGAAGAAGAACTACGAGAGTGCCACCGCATCCTGCGCGAGCTTACCGGCAAGATGCGCGAACAGCACGAAGAGATCGCGACGGCCGTGGATGTGATGGGTGCGCTGGAATTTGTCTTTGCCAAGGCGAGGTTTGGTGCGGAGTTTCGCTGTACGATTCCTACCTTTTCGACACATTTGCATCTCAAGCAAGCGCGTCATCCGCTGCTGACCGATGTGCTGCGGCGCAAGCGGCAGAGTGCAGTGCCGCTTGATCTCGATCTGGATGAGATCAAACGCACGCTTCTGATCAGTGGCCCCAATACGGGCGGCAAGACGGTTGCGATGAAGACGGTGGGCCTCTTGTGTTTGATGGCCCAGAGCGCGTTGCCCGTGCCGGCGATGGAGGCGACGCTGCCGATTTTTGATCAGGTGCTGGCTGACATCGGGGATAGCCAGTCGATTGAGACGAGTCTTTCGAGCTTCAGCTCGCACATGCGTCATGTGGCGGAGTTGCTCGATCAGGCGACGCCAGACAGCCTGGTGATTCTCGATGAAATTGGCCGCTCGACAGACCCTGAAGAGGGTGGAGCGCTGGGTGTGGCGATTGTGGATCGCTTTCATCGCGACGGCTGCTTTACGCTTGCTTCGACGCACTTGCTGGCGCTCAAGATTTACGGAGTGAACCACGAAGGTGTGTTGAGTGCCTCGATGGGTTTTGACGATGAAACGCTGCTGCCTACGTTTGAGTTGCGGGTGGGCGCGCCGGGCAAGTCTGCTGGCCTTGATACGGCGGCGCGCTTTGGCATTCTCGAAGAGGTGATTGTGCAGGCCCGTGCTTCGATGACGACGCGCGATCAGGATATTGCACGTTTTCTTGCCGAGCTGAATCAGAAGCTGGAATCCGCCACCGCTATCGAGAAGAGCTGGATTCTCAAGAACGCTGAACTGAATGCGCGCGAGCGGGAATTGCAAGACCGCTTCGACAAACGCGATGCGCAGCGCATACGCGAGTTTGAGGCTAAGACCAGTAAGCTGTTGAGCGAGTTTGAGCGTAACTCACGCGCGACGATTGAAGACATTAGGTCTGGTGCCGATGCCCGCAAGGCGGCAGACCAGGCACAGTTAAAGGCCGCGAAATTCAAGCGGGAATTTCAGGCTGAAGTACAGTCAGCAGTGCGGCCGGAAGGCCAGGCTGCTGCGCCCACCGGGCCCAAGCTGATTGTGGGCTCGAAGGTGAGGGTGGAGAACGTGCGGGAGCCGGCGCAGGTGTTGCGCATTCACGATAACGGCCAGATTGAAGTGCAGGCCGGTTTTCTGAAGATGAAGATTCCGCGTGAAGAAGTTCTCGAAGTGCTTACCGATGCTGCGGCGGCGAAGAAGTTGCCGAGCAATGTACGCTTTGAGCCTGGGCCAACCTGGGACACGCCCACCAAGGAACTGAATGTTCTGGGGCAGACCTCGGACGAGGCGCTGGATAACGTAGACCGGTTTCTCGACCGTGCGAGCCTGGGCTCTATCTCACGAATCCGGATCATTCACGGACATGGCTACGGGGTATTAAAAAAGGCCATACAGCAGATGCTTACGAAGCATCCCCATGTGGCCCGTTGGTATGTTGCAACTCCAGCCGAAGGTGGCACCGGGGCCACGATCGTAGAACTGCGCTCTTAACCCGAATACGCGATGCAGTCGATTTCGACTTTCATCGTGGGGTTGGCAAACTTGCAACCGATGGTTGTGCGTGCCGGACGATCTTTGCCAAAGAACTCGATGTAAACCTCGTTCATCTGGGCAAAATCGCGCTCGTCGGCGAGATAGACATTTACTTTCACGACGTCGGCGAGAGAAGAACCCGAGCCTTCGAGAATGCGCTGGATGTTGGTAAGCGTCACTCTGGTTTCGTGCTGGATGTCCCCGTAGCTCATTTCGCCTGTGGCGGCATCGAGAGGAATCTGGCCCGAGACAAAAATGAACCCGCCAGCCTTTACGGCTGGCGAGTAGGGGTTCTTCGGGCTAGGTACTCCGGGAGGAAATAGCCGTTCGATCATGTTAGTCGATCTTCTTTCGTCGGGTGCGAGGTGCGGCTGAGGAGGCCTTCTTGGCTGTAGTCGAAGTGGACTTACGAGCCCGGACGGCCTTCTTGGCTTTGACGGGAGGAGGATTCGGCTCAACGATGCTGGGCTGGCCTTCAACATAAGGCTGCACTTCATCGTATTCGCTGTAGAACTCTTCTTCCTTCTTCACCTTGGGTGCAGGAGGCGGGAAGAATTCGCGGCCGAGATAAATCACGACCCCGCGTTCGTCTTCCTTCTTCACCTTGACGACGCCACGCTTTTCGGCGAAGACCATGAACTCATGGAATCCGGGGAAACCATAGTTGTGGGCATCGAAGCCGGCGTGTTCTGTGGCGATCCACTGGGCAAGTTCGACCGGCTCGACGCCGTCGCCCATTTCCATCTCGTAGCGATGAGCTTCGAGTGCGTCGCGCAAGAGCGGCAATGCTTCTTCGGGCTCTGGCAAAGGACGGGCATTTGCGCCACCTTTGCGTTCGATCGTAAGCTTGCCACCACTGCCCTGCACTTCAATGAGCTCGGCTTTGTTGAGCTTGTCGATGAAGTCGCTAAAGCTGGATGCACCGAAGCCACGTTCATGGAAGGTGGGATCGAGTTGCATCATCGTGCTCTTGAGCAGGCCCAGTTGAGCCTGAACACCACGGCGTTCGAGGGTTTGCAGCGAACGCTCAACCAGAGGCAGAGCGGCGGTGATTTCCTGCGTGACGCGGGGTTCGTTTGATTGGGGGGGACGCTCGCCGCGAGGCTGATCCTGACGGTCTCCACGGCCACCACGCTCGTCACGGCGGCGGTCTCGACGTTCCCAACGGCTCTCACGGCCCGAAGGCGTGTAGGGAGGAACGATGATCGGACCACGCGGATCTGGCGTTACGGCTGCACGCTCGACGGGAGGTGCTGCGGCAGCGACGCGATCGACTGACAGACGTTCGCCGGAGAGGCGCTCGCCGGGCAGACGGTCGATGCGATCGACGATGACAGGGGTTTCTTCGATGCGTTCTGGTTCGCGGTCACGATCGCGGTCGCGATCCCGATCACGGCCACCACGGTCCCGCTCACCACGGTCACGAATGCCACGGTCGCGATCGCGGCTGCGATCCCAACGGTTGCCGCCGGAGCTCTGTTCAGCACGGGCGAGTGAGTCGGCGAGTTCCTGTTTGAGGCGCTCGAGGGTAGGCCCATTTTCGCCGCCATCGAGGCGTGCGGCACGATCCATAAGCAGGTTTTCGTAGGCCACAAACTCATGACAGTTGCTCTGCAGGATGTTTGAGGTGAAGGCTTTGCCGCCTACTACGTACACCGTCTTGCCGTATTCTTTCAGCTTGTTGACCAGGGGGATGAAGTCGCTATCGCCACTGATGATGGCGAAGGCGTTGACATGAGTGTGGGTGAAGGCCATTTCGAGCGCGTCGAGCGCAAGATTGATGTCCCCTCCGTTCTTGTCTCCGCGCGGGCTGGGCAGGCGCTGTACCATCTGTACAGCATTTTCTGCCATTTGCCGTGCCGCACCTTCTTGGCGGCCCCAGTTTGCGTAGGCGAATTTAGCAACAATATCGCCCCGCTCTTTCAATGAGTCTAGACAAAGCGAGACGTCAAATTCACGTCGCAGGGTTGTCTTAATTCCAATTTCGATGTTGTCGTAATCGACAAACACCGCAATGTTCGTTTTGTCTTGGAGAGGCATCAAGCTCCTCTTGATTTCAAATATTATCAGGCGGGTATGGTTACCGCAGCCCGGATGAATTCCACTACCGATTCGAGTGAAGTTCCTGGCTGGAAAACCGCCGCCACTCCCAACAGCTTGAGTTGTTTGGCGTCATCTTCAGGGATGATCCCACCAACAACTACCAGCACGTCTGACATTCCCCGCTCTTGCAAGAGAGTGAGCACCCTGGGCACGATCGCCATATGTGCGCCGGAGAGAATCGACAATCCTATCACCTGGACATCTTCGTCCAAAGCGGCATTGACGACCATTTCCGGCGTCTGACGCAACCCGGTATAGATTACTTCCATGCCGGCGTCGCGAAGAGCTCGTGCGATTACCTTGGCCCCGCGGTCGTGACCGTCGAGTCCCGGCTTCGCCACTAGTACGCGTATGCGGTTCAAGGCCAGACGCCTCCATTATAGTCATTTTCCAGGCGGCTCAAATTACACTGTTAGGAGTGCGCTGGATTCGTGTCTTTAGTTTATGCCTGATGCCGCTGCTGCGTGCGGCTGATTATCCTGTTTGGCAACCGATTGGCCCGTGGGGTGGAGCGGCACGTGTAGTGCGTCTGGACGCGCAAAAGCCCGATACGCTCATGGCAGTATCGATGCGAGGCACGGGAGTTTTCAGAAGCCGTGATGCGGCCAAGACCTGGAAGATGCTTCCCGGCTTTCCTGAGTTGCCGAATACACGACTCGACTGTGGCTTGATCATTCCCGGCAAATGGCTGGTGGGGGCAGCGCCTGGTGGGCTTTACCGCTCGCTTGATGAGGGCGAGACCTGGAAGGTAGTTGCAGGCACAGAGAAGCTGTCGATCTTTGCCATCACAGCCTGGCCGAAGGACTCAAGAGTTTTGGCTGCGGGCACCAACGACGGTGTATGGATGTCGAATGATGCCGGCGAGAGCTGGCGCAGAATCAGCCCCAGGAGCAATGCAGACCTCACGGCGATCGTCTCTGTTGCCTTTGACCCGGAAAAGGCCGGCACGCTGTATGCGGGCACTCCTCATCTGCCCTGGAAGACTACCAACGGCGGTGTGCTTTGGACCAAAGCGCATATTGGGATGTTTGATGATTCTGACATCTTCTCGATTGCAGTAGACCCCACGCGGCAGGGACGCGTTTTTGCCAGTGCCTGCAGTGGAATTTATTGCTCGATGAATCATGGTGCGGCGTGGAGGCGAGTGCAGGGTATTCCTGGAACCAACCGCCGAACCTATGTTGTGACACAGACACCTCACAATCCGGAGTTGCTCTTTGCGGGAACCAGTGCCGGGATGTGGAGTTCGAAGAATGGCGGGCTGAACTGGAAAAAGCTGAACGAATATGTCGCTACCAGCGTCGCGTTTCATCCTAAAGAAAAAGGCCTCATGTACATTTCCACCGAACGTCATGGCCTGTTGCGCAGCTCCAATTACGGAGAGAGCTTTGAGCCGGTAAATGAAGGATTCGTAAGCCGGAGCCTGCTTTCAGCCGAGTCTGACGGGAAGAGTTTCTATGCGATCTCGGAATATGAGGGCAGTTTTGCCCGGTCGAGTGCTGAGGGCTGGCGACCCTCGCAATTTCGAAGTGAACTCATCCCCAAAGCCCCAGATGGGGACTGGTTTGAGACTGCGGTGAACCCTTTCAATGCGAACGAATTGTTGCGGGCCTCCAGGCATGGATTAACAAAATCCAACGATGGTGGCAAGAGCTGGCGGACGGTGCAGTCGGAGTGGATTCGAAGTGTATTCTTTCATCCGAAACGAAAGGGCCTTTGTTTTGCTCTAAGGCAGCAGCGGGTATTTTGGTCACCGGATGCTGGTGATAACTGGTATTGGTTCCCTGCGCAAGAAGACGCGCATCTGTCGTTTGAGAAGTTGAGACTGTCTCCGGCCTTTCCAGACTTACTGTTTGCAGTTAGCCCGCACCGGGGAGTCTATGTGCAAACACTACCCCAATTCCGTTAGAATGAAAAATGTTAGGGTCTCTTCACAATTATGAAATTAAAACATTCCGCTCTTGCGATGTCACTGGCGTTGATCGCCGGTCTCAGCGCCTCTGCGCAAACAAACTCCTCCGCCAAGAAATCCAGTACTGGCGGCGGTGACAAATATGAAATCAATCTTTTTGGTGGCGGTAACTTTGTAAACCGTCAGAACAGCATGCCTCACCAGGACATCACCAATGGCGGTGTCGGGGGCTTCCGCATTACACAGAATTTTTGGAACTACATCAGTCTTGAACAGACTGGCATGGTTCATGGAAATGCCAACGCCGTTTATCGCATTCCCGCCACGCAGAACGAATATTCGTTTGGTGCGCGCCTGCGTCAGTTCCACGTCAACCCCGTATTTCACTTCAAGCCGCGCGAATCGCGCATTCGTCCTTTTGTGACGACCGGTTTCGGTATGGACTACTTCGGCGTGACCGAGGGTGCCCGCCGTCAGGTTGGCAACGGCGTGAACACGCCATTTGGCCAGGTGACGGATCTGGAATCCGGCTTCGAGCTGGCCTTCAACTACGGCGCTGGCGTAAAGGCAAAATTGACGGACCGGATCGGTCTGCGTTTTGACGTTCGTGGCTTCTCCACCGCATCGCCGAGCTTTGGAATCAAGGGTCAAGCCGCACCCGGTGCGATCGCCTATACCCGGACTGCCCCGATGAACTCGGTACAGACCACCGGTGGCGTAACGTTTTATCTCGGCGCAATCGATCAGGGCCCGGTGTGCGAATTCCGGGTTGGTTCGATCGAGCCTTCCACCAAGACGATCTGGCTCACCGAAGGTGCAAGCTATCAGCTGCCTGTGACCAACACCTGCCTCGGCGTAACGCCGAAGTACAAGTGGACGGTTGATGGCCAGCCTGCTGCTGGCGATTCGATGCTGGCCGTAAAGGGCCTCAAAGTCGGCGATCACGCAATCAAGGCGATCGTTGAAGCAGACACGACCAAGGTGGTGGACCGCAAGACCAAGAACTTCCTGAAGAAGTTCCCTGTACCGGCGACCGAGCGGACTGCGGCTTTGGTTGTAAAGCAGCCGAAGATCGAACTGGTTAGCGTAACGATGGATCCTGCCACGCTGAACTACAACGGAAGCTCACGCATTACCTCTGTGATCAGCTATGACGGCCCTGCGGCCGGCGAAGAAGTAAGCGTGATTTATCACACGAGCGAAGGCAAGCTGGCTCCGGCCAAGCCTGGCCCGAACGCGAAGGTTTCAGCCGACGGGATGACCGTTACCGAGAAGGTATTGCTGAAGCCAGGTAACACGGATGGATCGGTGATCCTGTCAACCGACGGAATCATTCTGCAGCCCGGTGGCCCGTCCCGCAAGGTGGATGTGGATGTAACCGTGGTGGATCAGAACGGCAAGGTAATTGGCAAGAAGACGCCTCCTGGCGGTGGTGGAAGCATCATGGCTCCCCCGGCACCGGCAGCGGTTGCAGCTCCTGCACCTCCCCGTCCTCAGCCGATGCAGTTGGACGACGTAGTGTTTGGCAAGGGCAATGCCCGTGTCAACAACTGCGGCAAGCGCATCCTCGACCAGGCATTTGAACGTGCCGCATCGATGGGCGACTTTGACGTGCTGCTGGTGGGTCATTTCGACGCAGTCGAGAAGAACATCAAGGTGCGCGACGCCAAGGCCAAGAAGACTCGCAAGCTTGACGAAGAGCGCGTAATGCAGGTAGCTGCAGTATTGAGCGGTGGCACCGAGCCTTGCAAGAAGCTCGATCGCAGCCGTATCAAGGTGGCTTTCGTTGGTGCTGAACAGCTTTCTGCCTTCAAGACCTCGCTTTGCGAAGCGACGGTTAAGGAGCGCGCAAGCGGCAAGATCAATGCGAAGGACGGCAATGCCCGCAACCGTCGTGTTGAAGTCTGGCTGGTGCCGAAGAGTGGCCCGATGCCGAATGGCATTGCGGGAATTAAAGACGCACCTGTGTCGGAAATTCAATCCAAAGGCTGCCCGAAGTAATCTACTCTGGAGATTATGAATGAAGCTTTCCACGAACCCCGTCTTGCGTTGAACCGGATTTATACAAAAACCGGAGATCAGGGCGAGACGGGTCTGGTGGGTGGGCAGCGTGTGTCGAAAGACGCACAGCGCATTGAAGTATTTGGAACTGTCGACGAGCTCAACTCATTTGTTGGGCTCGTTCGCATTTCAGCGGCAGATCACAAGCTGGTAGAGCTGGAACTGATCTTTGAACGGATCCAGCATGAACTCTTCAATCTCGGCAGTGTTTTAGCGACAATGCCGCAAGACCTTCACCCCAACCAACCCCGAATTACCAAAGAGACGATTGACCAACTGGAACGGGAGATCGATCTGTATAACGCGAATCTGTCGCCACTGCGCAGCTTCGTGCTGCCTGGCGGTACCCGGATTTGCGCCGAATTGCATGTGTGCAGAACCATTTGCCGCAGAGCGGAGCGATCACTCGTGACGTTAAGCCACAATGAGGAGATTCCTCTTGAGGCGATGCTGTATCTGAATCGTTTGAGCGATGCGATGTTTGTCTGGAGCCGCTGGGTAAATCAGGCGCTGAATGTAGAAGAAGCTCTTTGGCAGCCAAACAAGGGTGCGCGTTAACGATCTGTTTGGGGAAATTCCGAGAACCAGTTGAGGATCACATTGAGCGAGTGTGCCTCTTCGGTCTGGAAATCGGGCTTTACGAAGAGAAAACGTCTGCCGTCGGGGTGCATCTGATATCCCCGGCTCCAGTTATCGGCAAGCGCATAAGCGCTCTCAAAGCAGGTGCGCACATTCTTGATGCCTGCATTCCCAAGGCTGGAAAATTCGGCGGTTAAGAATTTTTTGTTCTGACGAAAGTAAATACGACGGCCGTCGAGACTCCACAAGGGGGCGGTGCCGTGGCCGACATGGATGCCTTTGTCGCCGGGTTGCAGCGGGTAACGGAGCACAGCGACCCCACGTGGCTGAACAACAGCGAGCCAGTTGCCATCGGGGCTCAGAGTGGGAAAGAGCCCGCCATCGAGCAATTTTTCGGGGGTGCTTCCGCCATTGAGCGAGAGTCTGTGCACCGAGGAGATTGTGGCCGCCCGGTAGCCTTCTGTAAACAAGACCTCGTTTCGCCGGCTGTCCAGGCTGACTGGAGTCTGACGTAGAGAAACGTTTGAGGTGCCATCTCGCACCGGGCCCAGAGGGAAGACCTGGCGGCGCACCAGGTGTGTGTCGTCTGCAGTGAAGAGAACCGATTTGCCACTATCAATCCAAATGGCAGAAGGGGTTTTTTTTGAGCCCCGATAGACTTCAATCCAGGGGCCACCATCAAGAGGAACGGCGTTGAGTGACCAGCGCTGATCTTCGGCTTTGTATTTGTACAGAAGTACATGTTTGCCATCGGGGCTGATTTCGCCGGCTTCGTATGGCCCAGGAGGAATCGAAACGGCAGACTCTTTGCCCGTTAGATCTACCCAGACGAGTTCGCGATCCCCAAGAAGGCGGGGCTGAGGGGCATAGACAAGCGTGCCCGTTTCTGAAGCTGCAAAGTTGCCACCACTCCAGCCAGCACGCATTACGCCATCGACGATGACAAAGGAGGAACCGGAGGTGCGAACGGGATCAAGAGAGGCGCGGATGGCCCTGATTTGAATTCCCTCGTGAAAGGTAAGCCAGTTGGAAGGAGTGAGAAAGCCGCCGGAGCCTGGAAAGTGGAGGGGCGTACGAGTGCGGCGCACGGGATCGAATACTTCGATGGTTCTTTCCATGAAGCGGAAGACGGAAAGGAGAAGCCGGCCGTCTTCGAGTTGGCTCACTGGCAGAAAGTATTCTGGCGCCGTGGAGGGTTGGGTATTGGTGAGAATTAACTCGGGTTGCCCTGAAGCAGGAGAGACTCGCCAGAGAGAAGCTGGGTAGGCCTTGTCGGGGGCCATGTAGTAGATAAAGCCGTCTTTGCTCCAGATGGCAGCATGGGGAATGTTTTTTCCGACGCAACCCAGAGTGCGAATCGGCAGATCGGGAGAGGGCGCGAGCTTGAAGCAGTCATCTTGAACAAAAAGGATGGATTTGCCGTCGGGTGAAAACTCGACATTGCGGGCACCTTCGGAGCCTGGAACGGGGGTGCTTTGGTTTTGGTTGAGGTTGCGCAGCCAGATTCGCGAGTCTGCGTCTCCGGTTTGACCGATGAAGGCGACGGTTTGCCCGTCACTGGTGATGGCCACTGATCTGCCGAAGAAGGTTGCCAGATGGGTATCCGGCGGCAATGCGATTGCGAGGCGAACGGCAGGTGCGGAGGAGCTTGTCTGACGGCTTGGCCAAAACTGCCAAGCGCCAACTATAAGCAGAGCCAGCGCGGCCAATCCGAAAGCAATTAGATTTTTTTGCGATTTTTGGGGAAGCTTTGGAGAATCCAACTGGACAGGGGCGATGAAGCGGTAGCCCTGGCGCGGGACGGTCTCGATAAAGACCGGGTTGTCGGCATCATCGCGAAGGGCATAACGCACCTTGCCGATGGCCGTATTAAGGCTGGCATCGAATTGAACAAAAGTGTCCGATGGCCAGATGCGGAGGCGGAGCTCGTCACGGGTTACCAGTTGGCCGGACTTCTCAAGCAGCACAGCAAGCAGGCGGGCTGGTTGATCCTGAAGCCGGACAGGAAGGCCGCTGCGCTTGAGTGAGCCGGAGGCGGCCTCAAATCCAAAAACGCCAAACCGGTAAACCGGATTGGGCGCGGGCTGAAGCTGAGTGGCTGGCTGCCCCATCGTTGAATCAAAGATAAAGATAACAGAAACGAAATTCAGTTTGAAGGCATGCGTGGTAAGTAACATCGCGTAACTGATAAGAAATAAATTGCTTATCTGTTAAGAAGAGTAGTTTTGAGAATCCTCTGAAGTTGATTTGGGCTTTGTATCGTGCTGGGTCAGAATTCGAAGCTCAGGAGGAAAATCGTGAAACTGAATTGGATGATTTTGGCTATGGTGCTGCCTTTGGGCGCACAAGTGCAGTGGGTATCTTCTACTGCGATAGAGGTGAACCCGATGTTTGCCACCCCACAGAGGAACCGGATCTGCCGGGTCTTGGAGAGTGGAAATGCATATGCGGGAATCGAGAGACAGAGCCAATGCCACTTTGTGCGGGGCGGAGCGAATCAGACTGCGAGCACCTACGAAGTGGCTGAAGGGCTGGGCAAGTGGGAGGCTTCAGGGCTAAGCGGAGCTACGACGTTAGGCAACATACAAGGCTTACCGGCGAGAGTGTGCCGGGTGAAAGTAGCGGGGGCGTTGGTGAGCGGATACGCCGAAGGCAGCCCGCAGGTTTGCAGGGTGGCGACGGCAGCTGGGGCGCAGGCGGTAAACAAATTTGAGTTGCTCTACGACTTCACGAGCAGCGGGGAGTTTCATGTGATGCAGCAGGGCTTGTGCATCACCGCGCGAGTTGGGCAAGTACCGCCATTGCAGTTGAAGGCGTGTGGAAGTCTATTGGCAGACCAGTGGCGCTTTGCGGCTGGGGGAAAACTGGAATCCGTACTGTTTGCGGGGCAGTGCTTGATTGGGGCCAATGTGCCGGTGCCACCGTTATTCCTGCCAGCACCAGGCAGCCAACTGACGGCTTGCAGCTCTGCACCGGCATTACAACTGGAAAACTTTACCGACACAACTTACCGGATTCGGAATGTGGCAACAGGTGAGGCGCTGGGCCGTGGTACTGGGTTGACGACGGGAGCGCCGCCGAGATTTCTGCCGGCGGTTGGGGACGCGAATGAAGCATTTGAGGTGCTGACGCTCAACGAGGCCAGCAGGCGCTTGAGTGTCTTGAGCTACAACATCATGCTGTTGCCAGACGATCAATTTCCTGGTCTGAAACAGGAAGAGCGCGCTGGCTGGATTCCGGATTCATTGAACCGGGCGGGAGCACTGGCCGATGTCATCGCTTTCCAGGAAGGCTTTCAGACCTCGGCTAGGAATGTAGTGGCGAGCAAGCTACTGGCTGACCATGGCTATCTGTGGTTTACGGGAGTGCCCGATTGGCCTGATTCAGTTTACAACTCGGAGTTTCTCAACCCTCTCACTTATCTTTCGTTTGGACAGTTTCGTGCCCTGACGAATGGGGGAGCTTTTATCTCGAGCCGCTGGCCTATGGATCGCACGGCCTCCATCAGGTTTCGGGCGACATCAGGAGATGGGCCTTTTGATGCCACTGGTTTTGACGCGTTTGCCGCTAAAGGCGTGGCTTATGCACGAGTGCAGAAGCTAGGGCGACGCTACCACGTGTTCACCACGCATTTGCAGGCGGGGGCGCCCGATGATGAGGCAGGGGTAAGGAATCAGCAGTTGCAGGAGATGCGGAATTTCGCAAACCTCATGTTAATTGGGGCTTCCAACGAAGACGGTGTGATTTTTGCGGGTGATTTCAACATCGACATGGAGACTGATGTTCCGAATTACAACTATCTCCTGGATACGCTGCGGGTGGGCTTTGTCGACGCGCCGCGACCGGTTGGGCCGTCGTCTGATGCCGACCTGTTGCGCTGGACAGTAAACCCCACCACCAACCGGATCAGCCAGGAACGCGAGTCTGGTTTCTCGTGGCTGGATTATGTGTTTGTAGAGAACTTGAGGGCAGCAGCAGACCGGGCCAGTTATCAGGTTTTCCAGTTTGAACACAGCTCCTCGTTCCAAATCAATGTGGCTGTGCTGAGCGCCGGCGCTTCCTTTATGAGCCGCGATTTGTCGGATCATGGCGCGGTGCTGGCGCGGTTTCGCTTTGCTCCCAGTGCAGTGACTGTTGTTCCGAGTGAGGTTGTTGATTTGTCGTTGCGAACACAGACCAGAAGTGGAACTACGATCCCGAATGGGGCGGTGATTGTGAATGGAGGGGCAGTCACCACCCCAAACTCGATTGACGTATTGAGAAATGAACCAATTGAAGTGCAGGCCTTTAGCTTCCTGCCTGGGACAGCGGGGCAACGCTTCCGCTTTCTGGACTGGGTGGAAGGCGGAGGCCAAATTCAAAGCTTTGTACCGACTGGCAGCAATCGCCTGACGGCGGAATACATGAGGCAATTTGAGCTCAAGACCGAGTCAAACCCGATAGGAGCCGGCACGGTGACCGGAGGTGGTTTCTATGACGAAGATGGCCAGACAACAGTAACTGCAACGGCTTCGCCTGGCTTTGCATTCACAGGCTTTACAGGCGTAGTAAGCAGCCCGCGGAATCCTCTTATGGTCCGCACGGGACAAGCGGGAACGTTGACGGCGAACTTTGTCTCAACCGGGCAACCGAGGTTGTCGCTGCTTACCGATGGCGCGCGAACCGAACCGCTACCCGGCATTCGACGACTCTACCTGCGGATGGTGAATAGCGGTGCAGGAGGGGCAGTGAATGCCCGGGTTGTGGGCGTGCAAAGCATGACCGTGGTTTCGGGCACCGGCACAGTAACGCTGCTCGGACCACAGGCCGTAAATTTCGGAGCGATTGCCGCAGGCGCAACTTCAGGCTTGCCGGGGCCGCTTGAATTTGTGTGGCCTGCTACTGCAACGCGTGTTCGCATCACGTTTCTAATCACGGCTGATGGCGGCTATTCCACCACAGCAACACTGACCTTAATTCGCTAAAGAGAGAGATTGAAAATGAAGAACTATATTTTGACCCTTTTGTTGATTGCAGGAGCGGCCAGTGCCGCTCCCATCTTGACCCTGAAGCCAGCGAATGGCGCCTTGCAGGTGGAGCCCGGCGGGACCAGTGGCTGGGGCTTCAGCCTGACCTCGGACGATACGCGATGGCTGAGCGTAATTGGCTCGACGCTGCTTACGGAATCGAACCCCGGCCTGGGCACTTATAGCGATCTGATTGGAGCGCTAGGTGGGCCGGTAGACTTTGCACTGGCACCGCTTGCGCCAGCCTGGCAGCTTGATTTCGATAATGCTCTTGGCCTCGGGGTAGGGAGCTTTACAGTAAATGCCAATGCTGCGATTGGTGCCGTAAACTCGGGCATTCTGCGAGTGATCGTCGAAGCTTACTCAGACAGCCCGAGCGTGTGTGGAGGGAATTGTGTAGTTGAAACATTAACCTTCGACGCGCCCTTCAGCGTAAGCTCTGCCGTGCCTGAGCCGGCTACGGCATTGCCGGTAGTTCTGGCGGTGATTGGGCTTTACGCGAGGCGGGTGAGGCGCTGATGCAGCTCTCTTGAAAGATCGTCGAGTTTGACGGGCTTGGAGAGAAAGCCGTCCATGCCGGAGGCAGAGCAACGCTCCAGATCCTCCGGCATGGCGGATGCGCTTATGGCAATGATTGGGATGCTGGCGAGTGGGCCAGGCGTTGCCCGGATTGCCCTGGTGGCGGCAAGGCCGTCCATACGGGGCATCTGGACGTCCATGAGGATGAGGTCAAAGTGGGAGGAGCTGGCTTGTTCGAGGGCGTCCTGGCCATCTACTGCGATGGTGACGTCGCAATTGAGGCGTTGCAGGAAAGCTGCCAGGACACGCTGATTGATCCGGTTGTCTTCGGCTACCAATATTTTTGGCCGATTGAGCTTCAAAGGTGTCAGTGGAGCTTCGATGTTCTCCGTTGTATTCAGAGCCTGTTCGAGAAAGAGGGTGGCCCAGAAAGTGGAGCCACGGTCGATGACTGATTCCACTCCTGCATCACCACCCATCAGTCTGGCCAGACGCCGAACGATGGTAAGGCCAAGGCCGGTGCCTCCATGGATGCGGGTAGAAGAAGCGTCCACCTGAGCAAAGGCATCAAAGATCTCTTCGAGCTTTACCTCTGGAATGCCGCAACCCGTATCTGTGACTGCAATGCGGATGCCGATTTGCTTGTCCAGGGCCGGGATCGGTTCGACTGTGACATAAACACCACCGGTTTTGGTGAATTTGATTGCGTTGTCGAGGTAATTCAAGACGATCTGGCGGATGCGTAAGGGATCTCCAGAAAGTGTTGCCGGGATCGAAGGATCGATGTGGGCCGTGAGTTGGATCTTCTTCTGAATCGTAAACGGGCGCACCAGTTCGAGAGCTTCGCCGATGACAGAAGAGAGGTTGATCGAGACAGGGTTGAGGTCCAACCGTCCGGCTTCGATTCGGGAGATGTCGAGGATCTCATTGAGAATGCGAAGAAGAGAAGAGCCAGAGCTTTGCAGTGTATCGATCATCTCCTGTTGTTCAGGATTGAGTCCCGTTGACTGGAGCAATTGGGTCATGCCGAGGATGCCATTCATGGGAGTGCGCAATTCGTGACTCATGTTGGCGAGGAAGATGCTCTTCAGGCGGGAGGCATTCTCTGCTTCCTGCTTGGCGAGAAGCATTACTTCTTCGGCTTGCCGCGAGCGCATCAATTCGAGTTTGTGCCGACTGGCTGCGGCCCGGATTGAAAAGACGAGCGCAAAGATCAGGGCGAGGGCGGCAGCGGTTTGAGCATAGCGGTTCTCCCAAAGATGCGGTGTGCGGTTGAGCAGGAAGGTAGTGGCTGGCTTGGTCCATTCGCCAGAGCCGCTGCGGGCTTCGAGAGTGAGTTTGGTACTGCCAGGAGGGAGACGCAAAAGGCGAAGCTCGCGGTTGGGATCAAAGCCTTCTGAGAGGCTTCCGGTGCTAGAGGCGGCGAGGAGGTAGTGAGAGACAACTTGTTCTGGTGCAGGCAGTAGCGGAGCAGAGTAGGAGATGCGGATGTCCCAACTCTCCGGCGGGAGGTCGATGGAGTTCAGTCCATCGAGGTCTATCGATCTTTCAGGCTGATCTCCGTTGCGGAAAGAAATTCGTTCGATGCGAGGTGGAGCTGAGCCAGATTCGAGCGGCAGCCTGTGAAGTTGGAGTGATGCGATTCCCTTGAGCGTAGAGACCCAGAGAGTCTCAGATTTGTCTTTGATGACGATGGGTTGGTGGCCGACAGAGCATTCGAGGGTAGACATGCCGTCGGTGATTCCGTAGGGATGCCAGGAGTGGTGTTTGGGATCGCGGAGCAATTGGTCGCGATTGATACGCCAGAGGCCAGCGGAGGTAGCAAGCCAATAGTCTGGGCCGGCAGGAAAGATCTCTCCTATTTGAGGAGCTGGCCAGACGGGGAAGGAAGCGGAGAGAATACGTCCATCTCGAAAGTGGAGAATACCGTCGGCAATAGAGCCCAACAAGAGCGAACCGGAAGGATGCACAATCAGAGAGCGCAGGGAGGGAAGAGGCTTGGCTGACTTGTCGAGAACCGGAAGAAAGGTTTGGCCCTGGAGGCGGTAGAGGCCTCCTTCACCGCCGGCCCAAATTTCGCCAGTAGATGGGGATTCTGCGAAGGCGGCGATGGGTACGGGGAACTTTGCCCCAACCAGAGGAAAGTGCCGGAAGCGACCTGATTCATATAGAGCAACCCCTGAACTACAACCCACCCAGATGCGGCCTTTGGTGTCTTCAAAGAGGGCTTCAACCGTGAATCGCCGATCGCCAAAATCGTCCACTCGCTCGAGACGCCCATTGGTGTAGCGCCAAAGGCCATTGGAGTAAGAGCCAACCCAAAGAGTGCCGGAGCGATCGGTGAGCAGGGCTTGAGCAAATGCTGGTTTTGAGCTGCCGGGGAAGGCCGGGTTGGCCTTGCCATCCTTGAAGCGGTAGACACCGCGCCCATAGGTTGCAATGAAGATGGAATTGTCGGGCGCGTGAGCCAGAGACTTGACCGGGAAATCGGGGAGGCCGGATTCCACACCATAAGTGAAGACGCTTCGCTTGCGAAGTCGGATCAGGCCGTCGCCGTTGGTTCCAGCCCAAATATTGCCGTCTGCGTCGCGATAGACAAATCGGAAGGTGTTGCTTGGAAAGCCACTCTCTTTGTTGAAGTGTCTGACGGAGTTGTCTGGAGAGAGCCGGTAGAGGCCATCGGTTGAAGAGGCAAACCAGAGGGTTCCATCCGGTTCTTCTTCGATACTGAAGACGTTTGGCAAAGGAGTCTTAACATTGCGGAGGATGCGGTCTCCGCGAATGCGGGTAAATCCTGCTTCGCTGGTAAGCAGCAGTTCTCCAGAAGAGTTCTGGGTGATCTGAATTGCTGTTGAGAAGGCAGCGGCAATTGGAGCCGGCGGGGAAACGGGAAGCCAGGATGAGTTTGTCCAGCGATAGAGCAGGGGCCCGCTGGAGAGCATCAGATTGCCTTCTTCGTCAAAGAAAAGAAAGGGAGCTTTGCGGGGTTTGCTTAGTTGAGGAACGGGAAGTGGTTCGAGGTTTGAGCCTCGGATTCGAGCAAGGAATCCGCCCTCAAACCAGGCGTAAAGATCCTTGGCCTTGTTGGAGATGAGGCGGATGGGGTGGGTGCGGTAAGGGGTGCTCGCCTGGACCGAATGCCAGGTGTTGTTCTGGCGCCGGACCAGGCCTCCAAATGAACCAAACCACATTGCGCCCTGGTGATCGAGGTGGACCTTGAGAATGCCGTCATGAGGCAGTGCTGGAGTATTGCTGGGGTGAAAGATACTGAACTTGGCGCCATCGAAGCGGACGAGACCATTGAAGGTGCCAATCCACAGATAGCCATCCGGAGACTGGCCGATAGAGGTGGCTGAGTTTCCGGGGAGACCATCGATTGTGGTCCAATTTGAGATTGCGTATTCCCGGTCCTGCGTCTGAGTTATAGCGGTTGCAGGCAGACAGGCGAGCAGGACAATCGACCAGCATGGCAGCCAGCGTGAAGCGGGATTGATGGAATTCCGCACTGATCCAGCTAAATCATAACTGAGAACGCTGCCGTTGAAGCCTCGGATTTAGATACTTAGACCGGATCACAAATTATCAGAGCAGAATGGAGATTTTGTCTGACTAATGGTAAAACCCAATGATATGGACAGTTGGGAGGAGTTGGCTGGACTCCACGAAAAGGCGCTGCAGCAGCCCCGTGAAGATCGGGTTCGTTTCGTTGTCGAGAACACGACCGATGCAGCGCTACGGGCCGAAGTATTGTCGATGCTCGAGGCAGGGGAGTTGGAGTATCTGGAGCGGGGATTGGGGGTGGATCTGGAGTATGTTGCCGATCCGCTGTTGGGGACTTTGGCTGGGAACTGCCGGTTGGAAGTGAAGCTGGGTGAAGGCGGAATGGGGTCGGTGTATGAGGCGGTGCGGACGCTGGAATGGGGAGCCGAGCAAAGGGTAGCTGTAAAGATTTGGCACCGGGCGGGGCTCAGCGCCGCAGAAGTGCAGAGAGAAGCAGCAGTGCTGGGGAAACTGGAAGACCCCGGGATCGCTCGTCTGCTGGACACGGGGATTACCGCAAGCGGCCAAGCCTATCTGGTGATGGAGTTGGTGAAGGGTAAGCCACTCACCGAGTATGCGCAGGGTAAGACCCTCGAAGAAAAACTGATTTTGTCTGAGCGGCTTTGTCAGGTGGTTGAAGCAGCGCATCGGGCGCTGATTGCTCATAGGGATATCAAGCCCAGCAATGTGCTGGTGACGGAGGAGGGCGCACTGAAGCTGATCGATTTTGGGATCAGCAAGTCGATGGACGATGAAGCAAAAACAATCGAAGCGCGCATGACCCCACGTTATGCGAGCCCGGAGCAGTTGCGGGGAGATTCGATCACAACGGCAACCGACATCTATTCGATGGGTGTGGTGATGTATGAGCTGCTGACGGGACGGAATCCGTTTGCGGGCCTCAGCGGACTGACACTGGCGACGGCAATTCATGAGGGAAAAGTAGACCGGCCGGATTTGCCAACCGAATTAGCAAGTATTGTTTTGAAGGCGATGGCGCGCAAGCCTGAGGAGCGCTACGAGAGTGTGGTGGCTCTGAGGGAGGATCTGGGGCGGTACCGCCGCCGGGAGCCCGTAGCGGCGGTTGAAGCGACGTGGGGCTACAGGGCACGGAAGTTTGTGGTGCGGCAGCGCTGGGCGCTTGCCCTGGCAGGGGCAGTGATTTTTCTGGTTGC
>CANGVB010000002.1 GCA_947456995.1 Bryobacteraceae bacterium
GCTCAACCCGCAATAAGTCTGCTTCGGCCATGGCGCCTTCTTTCACCTGGATACGGTGATACTCGGTGATCTCGGCAAGATTCTTGACGGCCTGGCGCAGGGTGGCTTCCCGTTTGAGGGCACCGGTAGCATCCCAAAAGGCAGCGCGCACTTTGGCTGCAATCATTTGCTTTTGAAGCGTAAGCTCAATCTCGGCCCGGCGCTGATTAGCCAACGCCACATCAAGTCGGCGGGCGCGTTTGGAGGCTGTCTCAAAAGTTTGTTGCAAATAGAAGAAATGATCGGCGTCCTGCCAGAACCGGTGACCAGGTGACTGCCAGGTTCGAAAGTCTTCTGTCTGGTAGACAAAGAGTGGATTGGGACGCAGCCCGGCCTGAAGGCGCTTGCCTTCGGCCGATTCGATACGATTGGCATTGATGGCCAACAGTGGATGAGACGCCACGGCTTCGCGAAGCGCCTGTTCGAGCGTTATCGCTCCTGCAAGCGAAGCAACAACAATGAAGCCGGTAAAAACTCTTAGATGATGAAACTTCAACATAACAATAGTACTGACTGCGAGTTAAACGGGAGATGAATTTGGACCTAAAAATGAGCAAGCGAGGCGTTGGCACCCGATTTCTACTCCTGTTGGGATTTGGATCCCTGCTACTGCTCCCTTCCATCGCTTTCTATTGGACACGGCAGGAATTGGCCCGTGCCAATCGTGAAATGGATACCGTCAGAACTAGCTACCTCAAGACAAATAAACAACTCAATGAACTGCGAACGGAAGTCGTCAACGGCGGTACCTACCTGAGAGATTTTCTGCTAGAACCAAGCGAAAATGCAGCAGAATCCCATCGCGAAGCTCTAATTGCAGCAAGACGACACGCGATGCTCATTCTTGGGGCCAAAGAACTGCAGCAGGGCGGAGAGGCATTTCTGAGTTTTGTTGCTGCCTATGACGACTACTGGAAGACTATCGAGCCGGTTCTGGGCTGGGATGCGGCCAGACGGAAGAGGGAGGGCCTCACCTTCTTGCAGGCGGAGGCTTTTTTAAGGCGGACGGCGATGCTGAATCTGGTTGCAAAAATCGGCACCTGGAATGAGGATCATCTCGCCCGGGGAGAGCGAGAACTCCAGGGACTTTTTGACGCACTCAGAAAATCCCAGGAACAGAGCATGATTTTGTTTCTCTTGGCTGGTCTGGCATTAGCCAGCTTTGTCTACTGGCATGTGACTCAGCTTGAAAAGCAGTCAGCAGATCGATTGCAACAAGCTGAGGAAGCCAGAGAAGAATCGAAGGAACTATCCGCAAGATTGCTTGCAGTGCAAGAAGAGGAACGGAAAGCGATATCCCGGGAACTCCACGATGGTGTGGCGCAGAATTTGTCGGCACTGAGGTTGGGGATGGAGCAAATGCTCCGGCGCTTACCCAGCCAAATCCAGCAAGAGATCGCCAACGAATCGAAGGGACTTGGCCAGTTGACTGAAGAGACGCTAAAGCTGACGAGAAATCTGAGTCTACTCTTGCGACCTTCGATGTTGGACGATCTGGGGCTGGTGCCAGCATTAAGGTGGCTGGCCAGAGAATGTCAGAAACGAAGTGGAGTCACAGTAGCGGTGGAGGCGAGTGAAGAATTTGATGAATTGCCAGAGGTGTCCAGAATCTGCGTCTTCCGTATTGCCCAAGAGGCCCTCAGCAATGCGGTTACCCACAGCGGAGCAAAAACCGTCATGCTTAGGGCAAGTCAAAACGAAGGAAAACTACTGATCAGCATTCAGGATGACGGAAAAAGCTTTGACGTTGAGAGAGAGAAGGGAATGGGTATTTTGGGAATGACCGAAAGAGTAGAAAAGTTGGGCGGTAAATTCAGCATCGCAAGTAAACCCGGGGTGGGTACCGTGGTGATGGCGGAGCTGCCGTAGTGGACATCACAATCCTACTGGCGGATGATCATGCCATTCTGCGGCGTGGCCTCCGAGCACTCCTAGAACGCGAGCCAGGAATGGAAGTGTTGGGTGAGGCAGCAGATGGACGCGAAACAATAAAGGCAGTGGGAGAACTGCAGCCGGACGTGGTTGTCCTTGATATAACGATGCCCAATCTCAACGGCATCGAAGCAGCCAGGCAGATCCAGTCCAAGGGAGGCAAAACTGCAATTATCATTCTCAGCATGCATAGCGACGAGGGTTATGTCCTGCGCGCATTGCGTGCGGGTGCACGGGGTTATTTGTTGAAAGATGCCGTCGAAGCGGAACTCATCCAGGCGATCCGGGCAGTTGCGGGAGGAAAAGCATACTTCAGTCCTGAAGTGAGCAAGTTGCTGGTGGAAGATTACATACAGGGGATGCAGCTACGCGGGATCGAAGACCGTTATGAGCTGCTCACAGCGAGGGAACGAGAGGTCCTGCAATTATTAGCAGAGGGGAAAAGCAGTAAGGATATCGCCAGAATTCTAGAGCTGAGTGTCTACACGGTAGATACGCACAAGGCGAACCTGATGCAGAAGCTATCTTTGCACAGCATGGCAGAACTGATCTTGTTTGCAGTGCGACGCGGCATTATTTCTTGATTTGATTGAGCGCCTGAATGTAGAGAAGCGCGGCTTCGATTCGATGAACGAGGTCTGGAGCAGTGGCATCAACAATGGGGATATGAGCAGGGGTGTTAGGGGGTATCGGTGACGGGGGAGCCACGGCAAGGACGTAGTCGCCGGAGGTGGGGATTTGGGTTACCAAGGGGATGTGTAACTCTTCAGCCGCAGATTGGAGCAATTCAATACGTTCAGAACCAAGCACTACCAGCGGTGGCCGGCAAAGTGAATCAGGCTTGGCATGCCAGAGACGGAACGTCATTGCTACAAGGCTCCTTCACCCAACTGGTAACGAAGAATGGAACGCAGGATCTGGTACTCGTAACGGGCACTGGCACTTGCGACTTCAGCCGAGGTCTGATTGAGTTGGGCCTGACTCAGTTCAACAATTGAGCCAAGACCCAGGTCATAACGGGACTGCGAGAGTTCGAGACTCAGTCTTGCCTGGTCGAGAAGTTCTTGCGTAAGCCGAAGCCGTAAAAACGCGTTTCGCGCATTCAGGAAGGCAGTACGGACATCCCGGGCGATTTGATTTCCGCGCTCTTCGCGAACTTTCTCGACGGCGCGATTGCGGAGTGCCACTTCGGCCTGACGCGATTCAAACAACCTGCCATTCAGGATCGGTATGGAAACAGAAACCCCAAGGGCAGCATAATGATTGGGAAAACCGCTACGCGTTGGAGACAAACCGCCGACTGCACCCTGAAGCGAGAACACCGGACGAGAAAGGCGATTCTCCGCCTCAAGCTGCTTTTGCCCTGCCTCCAGTTCCAGTGCCAGTTGCCGTAATTCCGGCCTTTCCGCGATGGCCCTCATCACGAGTGGTTCAGCCTCTGGCGGCAAATTTTCATTAACCGACCGATCTTCAATCTCGAAGCTCATATTGTCCCTCAGGCCGATAGCAGCAGTGAATTCGGCCACTGCTGCGTCACGTTCGTTGTTTGCCTTGTTCAGAAGAATTTGGGCATCCGCCAGATTCACTTTTGCAAAAGAGAGGTCGACAGTTGAACGGAGTTGGCTATTTGTGAGTGCAGAAACCTGATCTACCACCAATTGACGCGCCTGTACGGTTTGCGCCGCAACACGCGTAATGACTCGGGCCCTCAATATCGAAAAGTAGGCGCGATCCACCGCAGAAAGCACCTGCAATCGAGCCGATTTGATTAGTTCTTTCTGAGCCTCTGAACGATAAGCGGCAGATTCGCTGAGCAAACGAGTACGACCCGAGTCGTGGATCAACTGGTTGAGTTGCAAGCCACCACCCAATCGCGAGATAAGCAGTGGAGAGGAAAGGCCAGAGTAGACGAACCGCGAACTCTCATCCGCAGCGGAGCCAGTGATACCAGCAGCAAGCTGCGGAGCAAGGGCAGCCCGAATCTGCTTTGGTTGTTCTGCCGCAGCACGCGCAGAATAATCCAAGGCGGCCAAAGCAGGGTGGTTCTTAAGAGCAAGTTCGCGAGCTTGTTCGAGAGTGAGGACAACCGGTTGTGCCTCAAGACTGACTACAAATACCAGCAGCAGAATGAATCTCATGCTTTAACCTCTTTGCCCGCATGGGCGAGCAGATATGCCGCAGGAACGACAAAAACGGTGAAAAGTACAGACACCGCGAGGCCGCCAAGCAAAGCACGAGCCAGTGGAGCGTATGCTTCGCTTCCCTGCCCTATCTTCAGCGCCATCGGCAAAAGCCCGATGATTGTCGCAAGCGAAGTCATGAGAACGGGGCGAAGCCGCGTGAGAGCGGCTGTAAGAGTAGCCTCTCGAAGGGTCAATCCTTGATGACGAAGCTGCCTCGTGAATTCGACAATTAGAATGCTGTTCGAAACTGAAATGCCAACCAGCATGACAATTCCCATTAGCGACATGACGTTGAGGGTTGTGTCGGTCAACCAAAGTGTCAACAAGACTCCTGAAAGTCCTGGAGGAACCGCAAGCAGGATCAGAATGGGATCGAGAAAGCTTGAAAACTGCGCAACCAGAATGAGATAGAGGAGAACAGTCGCGAGGATGAGCCCAAAACCGAAACTTTTAAAGCTCTGCCGCATTCCAAGCACACTGCCGCGAAGATCAATGTTTATTCCGGCAGCAAGCGGGGTCGCGGCAATCAACTCGTCAATTCTTGTTGAGAGGGCCCCGAGGTCTTCGCCTTGAGGGCGGACAAAAATGTCTATGGCACGGCGGAGTTGATAGTGATCTACCTCAGTAGGAGTTTGCACGGAACTCAGTTTGACGATGGCATCGAGTCGCGAAGCAGATGAGTTGCCAGGTCCACGCAGGGTGATTGCCTTGAGATCCATCAGCGATTGGATTTGCTTTTCGGGATATTGGACCGTTAAAAGGTAGTCCTGCCCCGACCTTGGATCTACCCAGAAACCAGGAGCAATCATCTGGTTCGAACTGAGCGCAGTGATTACATTTTGGACCACTTCTTGTTGAGTGAGTCCAAGCTCGCTTGCACGAGTGCGGTCCACATCCATTCTCAGCGCCGGGTAATCCAGATCTTGCGGTATGAAAACATCGGCCACATTGGGCAACTGACGTATGCGTCCTGCCAAATCTACGGCCAGATCATAGTCGGCCCGGAGATTTGATCCTGACACCTGTACATCTATCGGTGCCGCCATGCCCATATTGAGAACAGCATCAACAAGGCCGCCTGATTGGAAGAAGACACTGAGCTCTGGTATTTGCGCATCCAGTGCTTTCTTCATGCGGCTCATATACTCGAAACTGGAAACACGATGTTCTTTCTTGAGTGCAACCTGGACGAAGCCAGTGTGCGCAGCTGAATTTGGCGAATAGATAGAAGAGATGTCGCCGTTGACGCCGATATTAGAAACAATCAAATCGATTTCATCAGGCGGAACCACTTGTCGAACCAGGTTTTCCACGCGGGCTATCAGCGCATCGGTGATCTCAATTCTGGTACCGGAAGGAGCTTTGACGTTCATGAGAAATTGCCCTGCGTCCGTTCTCGGAAAAAAGCTAACGCCAAGTAGGGGAGCGATGGCAAACGAAGTAATCACGATACCCGCCGACGCCAGCAGTGTCAGCTTCGGACGATCGAGAGCCATACTTGCTGCAATCTTGTAAAGGTGCAAGAACCTGGCAAATTGACGATTGAATGACTGATTGAAGCGGGCGAAAATCCCAACTGGATGGTGGGCCGAATCCCCGTGACTGGCAACAGAAATATATCTTGTGCAATACAAAGGAACAACAGTCATCGCAACGAAATACGATGCGGCGAGTGACAACACCACAGCAAGTGCAAGGGCAGAGAATAGATACTTACTCACTCCGAAAAGAAAGGTGACCGGAAAGAAAACTACCGCAGTTGTGAGAGTGGCGGATAAAACTGGAAGCGAAACTTCTCGCCCCCCCTCTTCAGCTGCCCGAATGGGGTCTTCCCCCATTTCCAGACGGCGATAAATGTTCTCAAGCACCACGACGGAGTTGTCAATCAAGCGGGAGAAAGCCAGTGCCAGCCCTCCAAGCACCATCGAGTTAATACTCGCTCCGAAATACTGAAGAAGTAAAAATGCGGCCAAGGCTGAGATCGGAATTGAAAAGCATACAGCGAGGGTTGCGCGAAAACTTCCCAGAAAGATCAGAATCATAGCCGAAGTAAGAAAGAGCCCGATCGCGCCTTCGTGGATGAGAGTTTCAATTGCAGTCTTTACAAATTCTGATTGATCAAATACAACCTTGTTCTTCAACTCGGCGGGGATGTCAGCCAGGCGGGCAACCGCAGCTTTGACGCCATCGACTACATCAATTGTGTTTGTCTCTCCTCCCTGCTTGAGGATGGAAAGGTAGACCGATTTTTGTCCATCAACACGAACAACGTTGGTCTGGATTGTGTGTGAGTCCTCGGTGCTTGCGACGTCACGCACGCGAACAATTGAATTGTTAATCGCTTTGACTGGAACGTCGTCTATTTCGTCAGTCGACTTCAAAAGCGAGTTGGAAAGCACATTGTAATCTCGCGGACCAATTTTCACCGATCCTGCCGGAAGAATTAGATTTGATGCATTCAGACTCCGCACCAGATCCATCAGGGACATGTGATATCCCTCTAGACGGTTAGGGTCTGCGTAGACCATGATTTGGCGGAAGGGGCCGCCAAAAGGCTGCGGAACACTAGCCCCAGGAACACTGGCAATCTGGTTGCGCACGGTGGTAGTTGCCAAGTCGCGCAATCTGGTTTCGTCAAGTCCGTCACCCTGGAGGGTGACCAGGCAAACAGGAAGACTGGATGCGTCAAATTTCAGCACGATGGGCGGAAGAGTTCCCGGTGGTAGACGCCGAAGATTGGCCATCGCAAGATTCGAGATTGTGCCTACGGCTGCATCGGCATTGGAACCCGGCTGAAAGTAAATCTTGATGAGACTGATGCCGGTGATGGATCGCGATTCGATGTGTTCAATATTGGGAGCCAGTGTAAAAAAACGCTCGTACCGGGAACTGATTGAAGTTTCGATCTGGTCGGAAGCCATTCCTGAATAGAATGTCGCCACAACTACAACGGGAATGTTCATTGTGGGAAACAGATCTACCGGCATTCGAACCAGAGCGGCCCCACCAACCACGCAGATCACCAGACAGATCACGATAATGAAGTAAGGAGTGCGAATCGCAAAGCGAGACATATTATTGCTTTGCTCCTGGGCTTGCCACAATTTTGGGACTAACAATTGCGCCGCGTTTCAACTGAGAGCGCCCGCTCAAGACCAGCAAGTCGCCTTCAGCAAGACCGGAGAGAATTTCGGCGTACTCGGACGATTCACTGCCAATCGAAACATTTACAGGCGTCAGGGCGCCACTGGCAAGTATCTTCAGCGCACGCCTCGTCTCACCAGTGCCATCGAGAGCCATCAACGGTGCAGCAAGCGCGTTCGGTTTCGATTCAAAGCGGAAATTCACCTCAGCAAACATACCCGGCTTGATATTAAGGTTGGAGTTGGTTACGTCAATTTGAGCCGCCATCGTTCTGGTACTGAGTTGAAGTTGGCTGGAGAAGCGATCGATTCTTGCTTCAATATCGCGCCCGAGCGTTGGAATATGAATCGTGACCGGGAACCCGACCCTAACGAAGGGCACAGCGGATTCTGGAATCGGAAGTTCCAGACGTAGCAGGTTGTCTTGCGCCAGTCGCACAATTGGCAAGACATTGGTTTGAGAGCTAATGCCAGCCTGCACCATTGACCCGACTTCAGCGTATCGGCGAGTGATGACTCCTGGAAATGGCGCAACGACTCTCGTATAGTTCAGCAAAGTTCTGACACGAGAATCTTCTGCCCGAAACACTTTGACGCCTTGTTCTGCCGCAACAAAAGCAGACTTGGCACCAGCGAGTTGGGCAGCTGCTTCAAATGCACGGGCCTTGGCAGAATCCAGTTCCTGTTGTGCAAGAAGGCCTGGCCGTTGCCGGGCCACGTTACTGAGCCGGTCATAATTCAGCTTGGCCATCTCGCTTGCACTCTCAGCTCTACGCACTTCCTCGTTAGCGCGCGATACTTCAGCCGAAGATCGATCAATTGCAGCTTGCGCACGCGATTGATCATCGGCCATCTCAGGAATCTCGAGCGTTGCCAGCACCTGGCCAGTGGTGACCCGGTCCCCCATATCCACAGCGATGCGATTGACATAGCCTGAGACTTTGGCCATAACGTCAATCTCCCTGTACGGACGAAACTCGGCAACCAGATGGAGAGATGAATCAATTGGTTGGCGGGAGACCCTTACCGCTGCAACGACCGGGGATTTAATTGGCTGGCTGACAGTGGCTTCACCTTCGACTTTGCGTGAGCAAGACGACGCCAAGACCAAAACCAGGAAAAAGACGAGACTTTTCGGCATTGTCCATTGAGGATGCCAAAAATATTACTCTCAAGGGCATCCCCAAAATGCGGTAGTGCCTCTACTAAATGCAAGTAGACGCTAGACTTCACCCTTCTTCATCAGGTCGGCCAGGTAGTCGGTGGAGCGCATGGCAAGAGCAAGGATCGTGAGCGTCGGGTTCTTTTCGCTCGCCGTCGTAAAGCTGGATCCGTCCACCACAAAAAGGTTCTTGACCTCATGGGACTGGTTGTACTGATTGAGGGCTGCACGCTTGGGGTCTGTGCCCATACGGCAGGTGCCATGTTCATGAATGGCGCTGCCCAATCGGTCGATCCAGCCTCGCTCAAAGGGCAGAATTTCAGCCTTGGCTGCAGTCATGATCTCAAGGGCAGTGTCATACATGTCCTGAATCATGGTGCGTTCATTTTCTTTGATCTTGTAATCGATCACCGGCACCGGGATGCCCCACTTGTCTTTGCGCTTGGAATCGAGCGTGATGCGGTTGTCTGCATATGGCAACACTTCCCCATAAGGGTGCATCGCCACCAAGGCAGGAAAGTGGCGTCGAACGTTCTCTTTGTAGCCTGCCCCAAAACCAACCAGCGACTTGGCATAGCTCACTCCAGGTTGCGCACCGGTGTTCCAGAACTGGCTCCCGTATCCGCGAAGATACTTGCGCGACTTCGATTGCCCCGCCCAACGAGGCATATAGATGTGTTCGCCGCCGATGCCGTCGTCGTTCTGGGTCTTCTTTCCCATCAGTTCCGGCACGAAGCCATAGATGTGAAAGCGTACCTGCTCGCAGAGGTAGCGGCCAATCACATCGTTCGAGTTGCCGATGCCATTGGGGTGACGGTTGGACTTGCTGTTCAACAGAATTCGAGTCGAATCTACGCACGACGCGGCCATGATTACGATCCGGGCTTTCACTTCCTCGGCTTGCCCGGTAACACGATCAAAGAAATGCACTCCGTCGGCCTGGCCTTTATCGTTCACAGTGACATGCGAAACAACGGAGTTGTCGCGGATCTCAAGCAAGCCTGTAAGGGCTGCCGGCTCCAGCAGATAATCCGTCGAATTGAAAAATGCGCCGATATCGCAGCCTTTGCCGCAAGCGCCGCAATAATGACACGGGGCCTTGCCGTTATGCTCTTTTGTGAGCACGGCACGCCGGCCGCTGTTGATATTGATGCCAATTCCTTTGGCCGCCTTACGAAGCAATTGCTCGCCGCAACGGGGTGCAGGCGGTGGCAAGTGAAACTTCGAACCCGGCAGGAATTCGCTATCGTCATCGCCGCCGCAGACGCCAATCAACTGCTCCACCTTGTCATAGTAAGGAGCAATATCGGCGTAACGAATCGGCCAGGGGATCTCGTGGCCATCACGGGCGGGCTCTTGAAAATTTGCGTCGGAATAGCGAAGGCTGACGCGGCCCCAAATGTTGGTCTTGCCACCGCGACCCCAGACACGCCACAGGTCAAAATCCTGTTTGTTGGGAGTGGCGTAAGGCTGCTCTTCCTGAGAGAGCAGGAACTGTGGTGGCTTCTGCCCCTTGCGATTCCGTGCCCGGGCTTCCCACGGGCGGACGTGAGACCAATACGTAGCCTTGTTGAATTTGGTACCCGCATCGAGTACCAGCACCTTGATGCCCTGGCGGGTGAGATTGTAGGCGGCCATGCCACCTGCAGCACCGGAGCCGACGATCACGACGTCATAACGTTTAGCAGAAGCTTTGATTTGGGTTGAGGTTGGGGCTTGCATACTTCAGTAGGAACGCTTAGAACAGAGATAGCGTCCAATGAGAGGCACTATATCAAACTGGAGTTTTCGTTAATGGTTTTCTTGTTTCTCCTCGCAATGCCCCTACTGGCGCAGGACCTCGATTCGAACTTTGAAAAAATGCTGACTGAGCTAAACCGCAATCGCTTCGACAAGGCGCTGATCAATCTTTTCCCGATCCAAAGCATGCTTCGCGAGAAGACGGGCGGCAAATTTCCAGAACTCGATGCAGGCGAGAGGAGCCGGATGCGAGAGATGGATAACACCGGTGCGGTGCTCAGCACCATTGCCCTGCTCCGGAGCCAGGTGGACTCGAAGAACTACGAGACAGCCAGCGTGCAGGCAATGCTGGTGGGCATGGGCCTCTCCGGTCTTTGGATGCGTGTCCCGCCCTATCAAAAATTGAATTTCGCAAAAGAGGACGTCGAGGCTGCAACTCCACCACTGAAGGATGGAGAACTGAAGAAACTGGGCTATGCCGCGATAGATGCCAGCGAGTGGGAACTGGCAAAAAAGACGGCGGCCGAGCTAATCGCCAGCACGGATAAGAAACCCTATGCGGGGCTGGATCCGGGAGCGCTGCGTCATTCTGCTCTCACCATTCGAGGCTTGGCAGAATTGGGACAAGGCAACCTGATCGCTGCAGAAAAGTCTCTCGTCGACTCGATGAGGGTCAGAGGTGAAATGATGATGCGAAACAGCGGCCCGAATTTCAGACTGGCCAAGGATCTGATTGCCAAGGGACGCAAGCAGGCGGTAGATCAGTTCCTCGTTCTTGTTGGCGAAAGTGTCTGGCGGGATAGCGCCAAAGCCGCTGATTGGCGCAAGGATCTCGCAGCTGGTAAAGAAATTGATTTCGGCAGATACAACGGCGGGAACTAGCTAGACCTGATGTTCAGGGTGCGTGCAGCCTTTGAATTCAGGCATGGGCTTTGCGGCATCCCAGCCAAGCTCGGTCATCAGACCTTCCTTGGTGGAATAGTAAGCATCGACGGTTGCGTCTTTGAGTGTTTTGAAGAAAGCACTTTTGGCGGCTAATTCCGTCATCACCGCGGCCTGATCGCTATCGCTCAAGTCGGCGTACTCTTTCTTGTACAGCTTCTTCGAAAGAGCGCTCACCTCGGCAAGCCCTTTGCGCCACGCCGCCTGCTGAGGCTTGCGGCTCGACAGAGTTTCATCGATGATCTCGTGTACCTTCGCGTCGAGTGCGCCCGGGGTTTTGGTGCGCGGAATGATCGTTTCAGAAAGTGCACTAACGGTTTTCAATTCTGTGGCAGTGAAAACTTTGGGGCTATAAGTAGCGGCCGGAGTCTCGGCAACGGCCTGCTCTTCATGCGAATGAAGGTGGGGTTTGTTGTCTGCTGCGGCAAGCGAAGTGGCACCGGCAATGCCTACAAGAATTTCTCTGCGGGAATTCTGCATTTGGAGTGGATTGTATCAGGCAAAGATTTCTGCTGCCGGCACCGGTTCGGCGGAAAAGCTCTCGAGAGGAATGAGGTCGCCTTCGCCATAACTGCGAGTTGGCCCAGCACTCGACGCGACTCGAACCTGCCTGGTAGCCGGATCTACAACCCAGAATTCCAACGCACCGTTGCCCAGGCAGAGAGCTTCTTTCTCGTACATTTCGGCCACAGTATTGGAGGGCGAGAGCACTTCAACGACCAGTTCTGGTGAACCATGCAGGTTGTCTTCATCGTCGATCGCATCGAAACGGCTCTGGGATACAAATGCAAGATCGGCGATGCGAAAGTTCAATCCGTTATCAGGAATGAACGGAAATTCCGTGGCGACCAAACCTTTTGCAGCCAGTCTTTGGTGGAGCAAGTTTCGAAGAGCTGCTTGAACCCTGAAATGCCTATTCTTGGGTGGAGACACTTGAAACACCTCCCCATTGCGAAGCTCGATGCTGAAACCTGGAGAATCCGGGATATTGCGAAACTCTTCGATCGAAACTGGTCGGGTGAGTGTACTGGTCGCCATAAAGAAACCTGCTCATAGTTTAGACCGCATTGCTGGCTTGCTTCAACGCCTCCAGCTTGGCCTTGGCCGCCCCGCTGGCGAGCGCATTGAAAGCCTTGGCAACACCTGATTTGAAATCGTCCACCAACCCGGCCGCATAAAGCGCCGTCGAGGCATTCACCAGAACGATATCCATCTTGGCACTCGGGTTCGTTTCGAGAATACTCAGAATATCTGCCGCGGATTGTTCCCCATTCGATGCATGGAGTTCGCTAATAGAAGCCTGCGGCACGCCAAAATCTTCCGGCTTGATGGCACGACGTGTGATCGAAGAACCCTCCACCACATAGATCATGCTGCGGCCAGTAGTGGTCACTTCATCGAGACCATCTTCTCCGTGAGCAATGATCGACTTCATCGTGCCAAGTTGAGAAAGAGCCTGAGCCATGATGCGGGCTGCCTCAAAGTTTGGCGCACCGATCAGTTGGTGCTGCGCCCCAGCCGGGTTAGAAAGCGGCCCGAGCAAATTGAAGACGGTACGCATCTTGAGTTCACGACGCGCAGCCGATGCATGCTTCATCGCCGGGTGCACGTTGGGAGCATAAAGAAACGCGATGCCGGCCTCAGCCAGACACTTCGACATCTGCTCGGGCGTGAGGTCCACCTTGACGCCCAGCAACTCCAGCACATCGGCGCTGCCGGTATGAGACGAAAAGGCTCGGTTGCCGTGTTTGGCCACATGCACTCCACAGGCGGCAACCACGATGGCAACGGCGGTAGAGATGTTGAAGGTCGACAGGCCGTCGCCTCCGGTACCGCAAGTATCGAGCACGATAGCGCCTTCCGGCGGAGTGACGTGACTCACCTTGGCCCGCATCGATTCGGCGAAACCAGTGACTTCGTCGACCCCGTCACCAAGCACTTTGGTAGCAGCAAGAAACGCAGCAATCAGCGGCGTGGAGATCTCTCCGCTGAGCATCGCGTCCATCGCATCACGGGCTTCTTCACGGCTGAGTGCCTTGCGGGCACAGACTTTATGAAAGTGATCTAAAAAGGGCATGATAAACTTAAGTGTTCCAGCAGTCCCCAGCATAGGACAGATCCAATGAAAATCCATGAACATCAGGCCAAAGAAATTTTGGCCCAATACGGAGTCCCTGTGCCGAAAGGCATTGTGGCCTTCTCTGTCGACGAAGCCGTCAAGGCAGCCGAAGAGCTAGGCGGCGGTGTCGTCGTCAAAGCACAGATCCACGCGGGCGGCCGCGGCAAAGGTGGTGGCGTAAAGCTTGCCGCCAACGCCGCTGAATGCCGCGAGAAAGCCGAGAAAATTCTCGGCATGACACTTGTGACGCACCAGACGGGCCCCGAGGGCCGTGTAGTGCAGCGCTTGCTAATCGAGGAACAGCTCCCGATTGACCGCGAATATTACGCGGGAATCGTGCTCGACCGTGCGATCGGCAAGCTTGTCTTTATGGCGTCTAGTGAAGGCGGCATGGACATCGAAGAGGTGGCCGAAAAGACACCCGAAAAGATTTTGAAGGAAACCATCGAACCCGGAATGGGATTGCAGCCCTATCAGGCACGCAACCTCGCCTTCGGAATGGGCATCCCCACGGCAAGCATCAACGCAGCAGCAAACGCGATGATCGCCCTGACCAAGGCCTACGAAGCAATTGATGCGTCCCTCGCCGAAATCAATCCCCTGCTCCTCACCAAGGACGGCCGTATCATTGCCCTCGACGCGAAGATCGCCATCGACGACAATGCCATGTTCCGCCACAAGGACAAGGCCGGGCTTCGTGATTTGAACGAAGAAGATCCTCTTGAAGTAGAAGCTTCCAAGTTTGGCTTAAACTACATCAAGCTCGATGGAACCGTGGCCTGCATGGTAAACGGTGCCGGTCTTGCAATGGCCACCATGGACATCATCAAGTATGCTGGCGGCTCACCCGCCAACTTCCTCGATGTTGGCGGTGGTGCCAATCAGGAACAGATCCGCAATGCCTTCCGCATTCTGCTGAGCGACCCCAGCGTGAAGGCCATTCTGATCAACATCTTTGGTGGAATCCTGCGCTGCGACACACTCGCCAACGGCGTCGTCACGGCGGCCCGCGAACTCAACGTGCAGATCCCAATCGTAGTGCGTATGGAAGGAACCAACGTCGAACTGGGCAAACAGATTCTGCGTGATTCCGGATTGAACTTTGGCCTCGCCGACGGCATGAAAGATGCTGCGGAGAAAGTGGTAGCACTCGCAAAATGAGCGTACTCGTAGATAAAAACACACGCCTGATTGTGCAGGGCTTTACGGGCAAGGAAGGCACCTTCCACGCCGAACAGGCGATTGCCTATGGCACAAACGTAGTTGGCGGCGTCACACCCGGCAAGGGTGGCGCAAAGCACCTGGATCGCCCCGTATTCAACACGGTGGCTGATGCGGTAAACGATACCGGCGCCAATGCGACCGTGATCTTTGTACCGCCCCCGTTTGCCGCAGACGCCATCCTCGAAGCACACGCAGCCGGCATAGCGCTGGTGGTCTGCATCACCGAAGGCATCCCGGCTCTGGACATGGCCAAGGTCTGGTCGATCATCAAGGGCGGCGCTACCCGTCTGATCGGCCCCAATTGCCCCGGCGTCATCTCGCCCGGCAAGTGCAAGATCGGCATCATGCCCGCGCACATCCACCTCGAAGGCCGCGTTGGCGTCATTAGCCGCTCAGGCACTCTCACTTATGAAGCTGTCGGCCAGTTGACCGGCCTCGGCATCGGTCAGAGCACCTGCATCGGCATCGGTGGCGACCCGATCATCGGCACCAACCACATCGACGCTCTCGACCTTCTCAACAACGACCCCGATACCGACTCGATCATCATGATCGGCGAAATCGGCGGCGATGCAGAAGAGCGCGCAGCAGCCTTTGTGAAGGCCAACGTGAAGAAGCCGGTTGTCGGCTTCATCGCTGGCCAGACGGCTCCTCCCGGACGCCGCATGGGCCATGCCGGAGCTATCATCTCTGGCGGAAGCGGCAAGGCAAGCGACAAGATGGCAGCGATGGAAGCAGCCGGAATCACCGTCTGCCAGACGCCCGCCGACCTCGGAAGCACCATGAAGCGCCGGATGCAGGAAGCCGGACTGCTCAAGTAATCAGTTAAGGATTTATGGAACAAACATTCGCAATCATCAAGCCGGACGCCGTAGCTAAAAATCAAATTGGCGACATCCTGGCAGTAACCGAAGCGGCCGGATTCAAAATCAAGGCCATGCAGATGACTCACATGACCCGCAAGATGGCCGAAGGCTTCTACGGTGTTCACCGTGAGCGTCCCTTCTTTGGCGAGCTCGTAGAATTCATGACCGAAGGCCCCTGTGTACTTCTCTGCCTCGAGCGGGAAGACGCCGTTGCCAAGTGGCGTGAAACCATGGGCGCCACCAATCCAGCCAATGCAGCCGAAGGAACGATTCGCAAGCGTTTCGCCGAAAGCGTTGGCCGCAATTGCGCCCACGGCAGCGACAGCAAAGAGAATGCAGCAATCGAACTCGCCTTCTTCTTCGCTGGCCACACCCTGGTCTAACCCTCACAACAAAACTGAAAAACGGCTGGCCTTCGGGTCAGCCGTTTTTTTTGGCCCAAATTCAGATGGCCTGCCGCTAACCCAATTGCAGGTGTAGTTCGCCTTTATTGGGGTGGCTTCACAAGTGAGGTTTCGAGGGAGCGCAAGCTGGCTTCGATTTCTTCTCGGAGGAGGCTTGTGGAACCGGAAGTGGACTCGCCGATTCGGTTGAGCGCTTTTTTGGAGGCCTCAATAGCTTGCTGCACCTGCGCCTTTTGCTTCAAGCTCTGCCCTTCGGCGAGAAGTAAGGCCGCCTCACCATAAGCGACGACGTCCTTCATCGGAGGATCCCCAAGTGCTTCAATCCGCATTGCCTGCTCGAAAGACTCAAGGGATTGATCGCGCTTGCCGAGCCGAGCCTGCACCACACCATGCTTCCGTAGCGAGCAGGCCAGCAGCAACCTGGCTTCCTTGCCTGCATCCAGTTTTCGAAAATGCTCAACCATCTCCGCTAGTACAAATCCGGAAGAAACGTCATGGGCATCCACCTCAGATACAGCAGTCTTGTAGACGAGGTTTGATTCTGTCATCTGGCCTAATTTTCTCAACGCATTTCCGTAACGCAGCCGGGTCTGGATTCGAAGCCTGTTAATCTCTGGATTCGATTCCAACTGGTCCAGCACATTGAGACCATCCTGACATTCCGGGAGCGCTTCCTTGATCTGGTTACGCAGTAAAAACGCGGTGCAAAGATTCGTCCGGGCCAGAGCCGTGAGCCGTATCGCCTGGGGCCCGGCCGTCACCCGGCTCGCCGCAGCAAGCGAATCTTTGTAAGACTGAATCGCGGCAGGCATTTGAGTTGCCTTCAGATAGCCATTACCCAAAAGCCTCTGCGTTTCAGCAAGACGCAAAACAGATGCTTGAGGTGCTTTAGGGCCAGACGCAAGACGCGTCCGAATCTGTAAAGACTGAATCAACGCGGGGATCGATAATGCAGCGGCCTCACGCTCATCTTCAAAGAGAGTGCTCATGATCTCAGCACTCTGCTCGTAAGCCGTAGCAAGATCTTCCTGCAGAGAAGGATCGTTTCCCTGCTTTAGAGATAGAGCTTCCAAATGCTTGAGAGCGGCCAGCACAGCTTGCGTGCGCGCCGGCCCCGTACCCGGAACATCCTTCAGCGACTCATTCACATCAACAAGAACTGAGGTGGCCAGCGATCTTACGCTCTGGTATCGTGTTTCGGCAGATGCTCGTTGGGCCTCAGCTCGCCCGCGTTCCGTCAGAGCTTCTTTCGACCTCTCCTCCGCCACCAGCCTCTGCCGCTCGGCTTGCACTTGCGCGTCAAGAGCCAACTGACGCTGGTCAAGCGCGTGCTTGCGCTCAGCTTCGGCAATAGCTCTCGCTTCAATTGCTTCAGCACGCTCCGCTTGTGCAATGCGCGCCTGATTGAGCGTAGTAATCGTGCCCGAAGCAACCGAAAGCAAAATCATCGCTGTCGCGCCGGCCGCAAGCCTGTGCCGGCTGGCAAACTTCCAGAGACGATAACGCCAGTTGTCGGCTTGCGCCAGAATCGGCCTTCCACCCAGATGCCGCTCAATGTCCTCCCGGAACTGATCCACAGACCCATAGCGCCGCGCAGGCTCCTTGGCCATCGCCTTCAGAATGATGTTGTCCAGATCGCCTCTGAGCTTCTTCTGCTTTGCCGGCAGGGCAACAGTGCTGGGCCTTGGCACTTCTGTATCCAGCACCGCCTGCAATATATCGGGGACGGCTTGCGATGTCACTCGATAGGGCCGGGCGCCTCCCGTGAGGGAATGAAACAACAGCACCCCTAACGAGTAAACATCAGACGCCGTTGAAATCGGTTCTCCCCGAATCTGCTCCGGGCTTGCAAATTGCGGCGTTAAGCGGACGGCAACGGTTGCCGTATCGTCCCGCCCCGGGTCGAGCACCTTGGCGATGCCGAAATCCAGCAGCTTCACTTCCCCCGACTCGGTGACCAGAATGTTGGATGGCTTTAGATCCCGATGAACGATCAGGTTCTGGTGGGCAAAGGAGACGGCCGAGCAAATCTTGAGAAAGAGCCTGAGGATCTCTTCAACGCTGGAGTTATGGCTTTCAATGTATTGATCCAGTTGCTTGCCATCGACGTACTCCATGATCAGATACAGGAGGCCATCTTCGGTGGATCCGCCATCGAGCAGTCTGGCAATATTCGGGTGCTCCAGTTGGGCCAGAATCTGCCGTTCGCGGCGAAACGAATCCAGGGCCGCTTCGGCGAGCACTGCACCGGAAATCAACTTCACTGCAACCGTTTTGTAGAAAGCTTCGTCAGCGCGAGTTGCCTGATAGACGGCACCCATTCCTCCGCGGCCAATCTCTTTGACAACCGAATAGGCACCAAATCGACGGCCCGTAAAATCCATCGGGGCAATCTGTGTCCAGATACCACCCTCTTGTTCAAACAAACTGGAAGGCCCCTCGTGCGCAAGCAGCAGATTGCGCAATTCGGCATAAAGCAAAGGAGACCGGAATTGCAAGTCTCGAAGAAACTGGGCACGCTCGATCGGCGGCATATCGATTGCCTGATCAAAGAGCGCGCGCAGACTTGGCTTGGATCCCGGGTTCATGAAATTCAGGTCTACTCTTATCCTATAGTTGGAAGGTATGGAAGATCATCAAGCCCCTGGAGAAGTCACACAATTATTGATCGACTGGCGCGAAGGGCGCGAAGCAGCAGGCGGCGAAATCATCACACTGCTCTATCGCGAACTCGAGCGCATGGCCGGCTCCTATCTCCGCAACGAGAGGAGCGGCCACACCCTCGAACCAGCTGGCTTGGTAAGCGAGTTGTACCTTCGCCTCATGAAGGGCTCTGCGGTGAGCTTCCAGGATAGAGCGCATTTCTTTGCGGTTGCTGCCACGCAGTTGAGAAGGATTCTGGTCGACTACGCGCGCAAACGCAAGGGCCGCGGGGAAGAACGCTTCTTTGTCACCCTGAGTGGGCTCGAAGAGAACGCAACCGGCATGAAGGCCGAAGATATCGAAGTTCTCGAAGAAGCAATGAATCAACTCGAAAAACTCGACGAACGCGCTCACAAAGTTGTGGAGCTACGATTCTTCGGCGGCTTGAAGGAAGACGAAGTAGCCGAATTATTAGGCCTTTCGCGTACGACAATGAAAAGAGACTGGGCCTTTGCAAGAGCCTTTCTGATTTCAAAAATGGGAGCGAAGTAAGCAATGAAAAAGCTGGCGATTTTGTTGGTTTTGGGGCTCACCCTCTTCGCGGAAAAAAAGCCTCGTGAAAAGATGCCAGCCTTCCGCGCAAAGAGCATGAAAGGTGAAAACCTCAACAATGAAGCTCTTGCCGGCAAGCCCGCGCTCATTCAGCTTTGGGCCACATGGTGTGGCTATTGCCGCAAAGACCAGCCCATCGTAGAAAAACTTGCCAGCGAATTTCGCGATAAGGGGCTCGTCGTTGTCGCTGTCAATGTTGGCGAAACTCGCCAGAAGGTAGACGCCTATCTCAAAGACAATCCCAGGCCCGGCGTCAAACACGTACTCACAGAGGATACAAGCCTCCCAGGCTTGATCGCCCCACAGGGTTTTCCTTTCTATGTCCTGCTCGATAAAGAAGGCAAGGTTGCCGGAGTGCAGGCAGGTTCAGGAGGCGAACCCAGTTTGCGTGAAATGCTCGCCGAGGTGGGTCTCGGATCGAATTGAACTAGCGACGCTTGCGGGAAAGCGGTTGAAAACCAGCCGGCTTGGTCCTAAGCCAATTGGCAAACTTCGCAACTTCAGGATGCGCAAGCAGCGCCTCAATAGAATTGTAGGATTGCTCCAGATCCTTCTCGCTCAACAACGAATGAACAAACGAGTGGCAAGCCTTACATAGCAGGGCGATTCTTGTGCGCCCCTCCTCCTTGCTGTGATTGCGGGCGAATCGGGGTTTGTTGTGGCGGGATTGCGGCAGTAGATGGTGACGGGTAAGCGCGGTATCAAGACGTCCGCAAATAGCACAAGGTGGCATCTCTAACTAGAGGATGCCACCTTGTGCTTTCAGGTTGGATTTAAAACTACGGCTTGAGGTCTGGTTCCTGGATGAACGTGGCCCATTCTTCGGTCCAGTCGACATCACCGATACCGCCGATCCAGGTGGCCCACTGGTCAAAGAAGCCATCGTCCGGCGGCTGCAACCAGCTTGCCCGGAAGATCTGCGAACCAATCTGACCACGCAAGTCTGGGTTGGAGTATTCCAGAGGATTGCGCAGGAGCGGATTTGCCAGAACAAAGAGACGCTCAGCGGGCCGCAGCAGATTACGGAAGTCGGCAACCACCTGGCTATCAAAGGTGTTGGTAGCAGGGGTAGCAGCCGCAGTTCCGTTATTCCAGCTCAGGATGCCGTTAGCGGAGAAATTACCAGCAGCAATGTTGGGCTGAATCGAATCAGCGATGTTCGCACCGCCAAAGGTACGAGTAGTCCAGTTGAAGCAGAGCATGTTGTTGAAGCTGCCGCCAGAGCCACGACGGAAATAGAGGCAAGGTGAATCGGCTTCATCAAACCCGGCAGCGTTGGAACCAATAAACGAAAAGTTGTACATCGTCGGAGTACCCAGCGGACGAGCGGCAAAGTCGCGCTCGTAGTTGTCGCTCTCGATGCCGCGGTTGGAGCGATCGGAGTTGGCAACAAAGATGCCGTGCTGCACACGGCCGCGATAGCCGAGTTGCACGTCTACATAGTCGTCAGCACCGTAGGTTCCCACAAGATACTTGGCATCGTTGATTCCACCAAACCACTCGAAGCTATCGTCGAAGCCATAGTGAGCCTGAAGGTACTCTGACTTCGAAGCAGTGCCGCAAGCGCCCCAGGTGAAGGAATTGCTTTCTTCGTTAGGACGGATCAGCGCACCGGCAAATTCAACGCGAACATACTTGAGCGAGCCGCAATCGTGGGCATCGTCGGTTCCACCGTAATTGCCGTCATCCCCGTCAGAGACGCCTTCGATAGGAAGCGAACCGCTGACATCATTGATGCGCGCTTTGCCCAACAATGTGAGGCCACCCCAATCGCCGCGCTGACGGCTGCCCACAGGCTGAGAACTCGTCATGATGATCGGCTGGCTGCGCGTACCCTGTGCAACCAGGCGACCAGCCGTGGTGATCAAGAGAACACTGGCAGGCTGCGAACCAGGAGCACCGATCACGACAGTACCAGGCTCGATAGTGAGCGTTGCGCCACCGCGAACACGAGTCACACCGCTTAGACGATATGCTTTATCGCTAGTCAAAGTGCGGCTGGTTGTGATGTTCACCGGCAAGTTCTCTACATCGCTGACAACTGCTATCTTCCAGTAAGAGCTCTTCACCACGCGGGTGCCGGTATAGTCGCGAACCTGAACAACAAGCGTGTGCATGCCGGGCTCGTTAGGTACGGCTACAGACGAAGAGACCAATGCACCACCTGCGCCAACCAGGACTTGCTTATTCCACTCGGGCAAACGGGTGATCTGAAAGCCCTGCTCTGGCGTTCTGCCGAAGATATCCGTAACAGCACTGGTATTGCCAGGAAGATAAAACTTGGCACCTGTCTTGTTGTACTGGCGGTATGCAACCACCGTGTACGGATAGATGTCGTTGTTCGACTTCATCGTGGCGCGAATCGTGATGTTGTCTCCCGGACGGAAAACATAATCCGATTCACCGGCGCGGCGGTTGTTGTTGGTGGCCCAAATCCAGAACGATGCAGATGTATCGATCTGGCTGACCCCCGCCAACTGGCGCTCCGCTTCCTCAGCGCTGAGGAATGGGTTGCCATTTGACTTTGAGTCGGCTGAATAGGCACTGACGGCTGCGAGGCCAAGTGCAAACATTACGAGGAGATTTTTTCTCATTGCTGCTCCAGAACTTCCTGACGTGATTTAGAAAA
>CANGVB010000003.1 GCA_947456995.1 Bryobacteraceae bacterium
TTCATGTTGATATCCAAAAGGAGCGTTCTTCCTTTTGTACGTCTACAGGAAGAAAACGTTCCACATTTTTTTTGTGAGATACGCTAGACACGATGAATGTCTTCGTTCTTTTGCTGATGGCCCAAAACTTTGAGCCGACCATACTCGCCACCGATCTTCGCGGAGGCTATCAGGTGCTGGCTGTAGACCTGAATCAGGATGGACGACAGGATCTGATCGGGCTGGCCCAGGGAATGACGCATCTCGACTGGTTTGAGAATCCTGGCGCGGCGGGTAAAGAGTGGAAGCGTCACGTACTGGCCTCAGGCCTGAACCAGCCGATCAATGTCGCGGCGATGGATATTGACGCGGACGGGATCCCGGAATTGCTGCTGGTTCATGAGTTTTCGAGCACACCAGCGAAATCAAAAGGTACCGTTTCATTGCTGACGCATAACGGAGATCCTGCTCAGCCCTGGAGCAGAAAAGACATCGATGCGATCCCGACTTCGCATCGCATCAAGATTGCCAATGGGGCCTTTATCAATGCACCCCTTTCAGACCCCAAGACGGCGCCGCCTGAGTATCTTGGCAAGATTCCGCTTACAGCCTATCCGGGCAAGACGTTGAAGCCGACCCTACTTAACGACGAAGATTCAGGAGTGATGCACGGGCTGCACGTCGATGACTTTAATGGCGACGGGCGAATGGATATCCTGACCGCGAGCTTTAAGGGCATCGCTTTGCTTGAGGCGCAGAAGGATGGCAGCTACAAGCGGCGTTTGCTGCATGCCGGGAATGAGCAGCCGTGGCCGAAGTCTGGATCAAGCGATGTGACTGTTGCGCGTGCTGATGGCAAGAAGTTTCTGGCGACGATTGATCCCTGGCACGGTCATGAGTTTGTGATCTACACGCCAAAAAGCAAAGGCTACGAGCGTAAGGTGATGGAGTCGAAACTGGATCAAGGACACACGGTGCTGGCCGTGGATCTGGATGGCGATGGGAATGATGAGGTGGTGTATGGGTCTCGCATGGGCGCAGTGACACTGCGCTACGTGCGTTATGACAAGAAAACGAAGGAGTGGAAAATCATCCCGATTCTGGACGGAAAGATCGCAACCAGTTCTTGCGTGACGGCCGACTTTAATGCGGATCGCCGGCCAGACCTGGCCTGTATCGGCGGGACGACACAGAACCTGATGATTTTCGAGAATCGCCCCTAGCTATTGCTGTTGCTGTTGTTGCTGCTGTTGGGCCAAAGCGTCGTCGATGGTAGCGATACGCTCGCCGAAGACGGGCGGATTGGCGTTGAAGAGAAGCTCCTTGGTGGGGTCTTCGAGCGTAGGAGCCTCAGACTTCGTGACCCGCACCAGAACATCCAGATCGCTCTGCGCGCCGCCGCGGAAGGTTCCTCGCGTGGGAGGAACGTCGGAGTAATCTCGACCCAGCGCAGTGCGGATATGACGTTCTCCCGCAATCAAGTTATTTGTAGGATCGACGCCAACCCAACCGAGCCCGGGAAGCATGGCTTCTACCCAGGCGTGAGATGCGCCATCAACCGATCGATCCTGATTCTTCTTGCTGTGAAAAAGATAACCAGAGACGTAGCGGGCCGGAATTCTGAGGCCTCTAAGAAGGGCGATCATGATGTGGGCAAAATCCTGGCAGACGCCTTTGCGGTCTTGAAGAGCGTGATCGATTGGCGAGTTTACCTGGGTATGTTTGGGGACATAGTCAAAGGTCTTGAAAATGGCCTGATTCAACTCAAGCAGCAGCGAGAGAGGATCTTCGCGACGGGTAACATTGAGATCTTTTGCGAGGGCCTCGAGCAGTTCGGTGGGCTCGGTAAAGTCACTGGGCATCAGGAATTCCCAATAGTCTTCACACGAAAGAATGCGGTCTAGTTCTTCCCACGCATGAACCGGAAGAAAACCAGGTAACTGATTGGGCTCAAAGGTTTCCACTGTAGCCTCAGTGGTAATCAGTAACTGGGTGTGTTTGGGCGCAACGCTGAAGTGATGAACGTAGTTGCCAAGGTGATCGCGATACTGGAGCACCCTTGCCTTCGGGTTGACCTTGACGAAGTAGCTCAAGCAACGCTGGCTGCCTTCGCTGCGGGGCTGCATGCGCAATTCCATGATGCTTTCGCTGACTGGCGAATCATAACGAAAGCGAGTTTGGTGTTGGATCGAATAGTACATTAGGCGCTCAGTGAAGTCTCGATCGGATAGTCAATATAGGCTTGGTGGATTGCCGAATGCATTTGAGCGCATTGGCGGATTACGTTGTCCAGCGATAAGTGCAAGCCACTGGAGAGTATTTCTTCGACGCTGGAATAAAGCAGCGTGGCCGCGAGGCGTCCTGCCAGGCGCTCTACTTTGCCACGCTCACCGCGCGAGGACATTTCAGGCAAAGCCGATATCGATTCTTCCAGGCGTCTGACGCTGAAAAGGATCGAATGCGGGTGCTGTGGATTGAGCAGGAGAAACTCGACGATGTTGTCTGCTGAAAACTCGGCAGTGTTCTTCTTGAGATAGGCTTCAAAGGCATTGCAACTGCGAAGGAGCGCAAGGAGTTCGAGGTGCTCGATGTCGGCTTCGCCGCAGAGTTCGGCGGCATGAACTTTGAGCAGTGTTGCGGTGTTAGCAGCCCGTTCAATGTGACGGCCGATTTGGAGGAACCACCATTCTTCACCGTGCGACATGGTCGCGTCGGTTTCGCCTTTGAAGAGGCTGATGTTCCGCCTTACTTCATTCAGGAATTCGAGAGGCAATTGCTGCTCGAGGTCATCGGCGTCGTAACGTTTGACGAAGTGATAGAGAGCGTTGAGTTCGCTCCACATTTCACTCGAAATTTGTTCGCGCACCTGACGGGCGTTTTCTCGCGCATTCATCACGCAACTGATGATGGAGGTCTTAACGCGGGGATCGAAAATCAACGCATGTTCAAGGGCAGGCACGCTGAGCTTTCCCTCAAGCTTCAAGGGCTCGCCCAGGCTCAGGTTGATGCGACGAAGTTGCCGCTCAACGGCCTGAGGCTTCTGTTCGAGCATCAACTGGATATTGGCATCGAGCAAACGAGTGGTGTGCTCGGCACGCTCCAGGTAGCGCGCCATCCAGTACAAACTATCGGCAACTCGAGATAACATACCGGTTCCCCTAAGATTCGTCGACGACCCAAGTGTCCTTGCTGCCGCCTCCCTGTGAACTATTGACTACCAGCGAGCCCTTTCGCAGAGCAACTCTGGTGAGACCACCCGGCACGATGGTGATCTTGTCGCCGTACAAAATGTAAGGCCTGAGATCAACGTGTCGAGAGTCAAATTCGCCGTCAACAAAGCATGGAGCCCTGGACAGCATCAGCGTGGGCTGCCCGATGTAATTCCGCGGATCGGCCAGGATCTTCAAGCGGAATTCTTCGATCTCAGCCTTCGAAGCATGGGGCCCGATCAACATGCCGTAGCCACCGCTCTCGCCCACGGCTTTGACTACCATCTTTTCGAGATTGTCGAGAACGTATTGCCGCGGGCCTTCTTCGGCAAGGATGTGGGTTTCGACGTTGGGGAGAATTGCGTCCTGCCCCAGATAGTATTTGATGATTTTGGGGACGTAGGCGTAGAGAGCCTTGTCGTCGGCAATGCCTGTGCCGATGGCGTTTGCGAGAGTAACGTTGCCGGCTCGATAGGCGTTAAAGAGACCGGGTACGCCGAGGATCGAATCGTGGCGGAAGGCAAGAGGGTCGATGAAGTCATCGTCGATACGGCGATAGATGACATCCACACGGGTGAGACCCGAGGTGGTGCGCATGTAGACGATGTTGTCGTGGACGATCAGATCGCGGCCTTCGACAAGTTCGATACCCATCTGGCGAGCGAGAAAGGTGTGTTCGAAGTAGGCGCTGTTGAATACGCCCGGGGTTAGCAGTACGATGTTGGGTTCATCGCGGCCTTCTGGCGCAAGCGCGTTGAGGCTTTGCAGCAAAGCTTGCGGATAGCCTTCGATTGGGAGCACTCCGCTCTGGCGGAAGACTTTCGGGAAGATACGCTTCATCACCTGGCGGCCGGTGAGCATGTAGCTTACGCCCGAAGGCACACGCAGATTGTCTTCGAGGACAGTGAAGTTGCCATCAAGATCGCGAATCAGGTCGGTACCTGTAACGGCGATATAAACGCCTTTGGGTACCTTGAGGCCGCGCATTTGGCGGCGGAAATATTTGCAGGTGTAGACGAGTTCGCGAGGGACGACGCCATCGTTGAGGATGCGCCCCCCGTGATAGATGTCCTGCAGAAACAGGTTGAGCGCGGTGATTCGCTGAGTAAGCCCTGCCTCTACGTGTTGCCACTCTTTGCGAGTGACGATGCGCGGAAGGAGGTCATGAGGGAAGATGCGCTCGGTGCCTTCCTCTTTGCCATACACCGTGAAGGTGATGCCCTGATTGAGGAAGATCAGGTCACTCTCCTGCTTGGCTCGTTTGAGCTCAGAGGCAGGAGAATCCTGGAGCATTTCAAAGAGAGGGGCATAATGGGGCCGGACGGTGCCACTGGAATCGAACATCTCATCGAAGGCACCGGCCAGCTCATATTTTTCGAAAGGGGAACTGAGTTGTGACAAGGTTTTATCTCATGGATGCGGAGACTTTTTCAACTTCTGAAAACACACGAATCAAATTTCCGTGATAGATCTTCGTGATCATCTGAGGAGTGTAGCCTCTTTCGAGCAAGGCACGAGTCAGGTTGGGAAATTTGCTGGTGTCTTCGAGACCTTCAGGAGTGCAACTGATACCGTCGAAATCGCTCCCAATGGCAACATGATCGATGCCAACCAACTTGACGACGTGATCGATGTGATCGACGACATCTTTCAAGGTGGCTCGCGGGGTTTCACCTCGGTACTTTGCCATCATGGCGCGAAACTGCTTCATGGCTTCCTGCTGGTCTTTTACTTCAGCCATGATGCGTTCGCGTTCTTTAACAACTTCTGGACGGTTCATGGGGTTGGCGTCTTTAGCCTTCTGACTCAGGAAGTCGCAGGAAAAATTGATACCCATGATGCCACCCTTTTTTGCCAGAGCTTTGATCATGTCATCGGTGAGATTTCGGCCAGCGTCGCAGAGGATGCGGCAACTGGAATGGCTGGCGATGATCGGGGCTTTGCTGGTTTCGATAACAGCCCAGAAGGCACCGTCAGAGATGTGCGAAACGTCGACCATCATTCCGATGCGGTTCATCTCGAGGACGATGGATTTGCCAAGATCGTTTAGGCCGCCCCAATGCTTGACCTTCGGGTTGTTGATGTCGCCGGAGGAATCGCACCAGTTGTTGGTGTTGGCCCAAGTGAGGGTCATGTAGCGGGTGCCGAGTTCGTAGAAGCGGCGTAGCAGGCGCACGTCGTCTTCGATAGCGTGGCCGCCTTCAATCCCGATCAGAGCGCTCATCTTGCCGGCCTTTTTGTTGGCAAGGATATCAGCCGGGCTGTTTGCCCAATTGAACTGGGCAGCGTTCTTCTTCCAGATGTCCTCTTTGATCGAGTCGATCAAACGTAGAGCCTGGTGGGCACTGGAGTTAGTGGTGACGTAATTGGTGGGAACGAATGCAGCAAACATTTGTCCGCCCATGCCACCTTCCTTCATGCGAATCGCGTCGGTGTGTTGACCAGCGCCACGGAGTGAGAAATCTTTGCCTGTAACCGTGATCATGGGCACATCGTTATGGAGATCGACAAGGTAGGCTTCCTTGTGGATTTTCATGACTTCGGCATCAGTCCAGGTCTTTTGGGGTTGAGTCTGGGAAAAGCAAAAGGAGCCCGCCAGCGCAAAGGCTGACAGGCTCCTCGTTAGTGTTGAGAGCTTCATTCGATTGGTTACCAGATGAGCTTGAGAGCCAACTGAATGTTACGGGGTTCGCCCTGGCCGAGACCGGGAGCGCCAGAACCGTTGCGGGTGTTGGTAATGAGGCCAAAGCTGGTGGCAGCGTTGAAGCTGGTTCCAGGATTAGCGAAGTTCGCGCGGTTGAAGAGGTTGAAGACTTCAACGCGGAATTCGGTTTTGATTCGTTCGGTGATTGCCGTGCGCTTCAGGATCGAGAAGTCGGTTGCGTTAAAACCGGGGCCACGCAGAGCGTTGCGTCCGATGTTACCGAAGGTGCCGATTGCAGGCAGCGCGAAGTTAGCAGCGCTAAAGTAGCGACGTGCGCCACCAGGAACGGTTGGTTCCTGAACGCCAACGGCGGGAGAACCGATGACATCAACGCGGTCGCGATTGTCAAAGGAGTTAGAACGGTTCACGCCAGCAGTGATGTCGATGGGGGTACCGGTTGTCATCTGGAAGAGGCTTCCAAATTGCCAGCCCTGAGTGAGCGGCTTCATACGCTGTGTAAACTGAGGCACGTCGTATGCAACGTATCCGGTGAAGATGTGAGCGAGGTCGATCGCACCCGGACCGTATTCACGACGGAGGTCGTAGCTGTTGGCAGGCAGAACGTTACGAACGTCCGTACCGTTGTCCATCTGACGGCTCCAAGTGTAATTGCCGTTTACCATCAAATTCTTCCAGCGAGTGACGCGGATCGAAGACTGCCAGGAGTGGTACTGGGAATTGGCGATCGATTCCAACATGTTGATGGCAGCAATGGTGGGATAGGCGGAGTTGAAAGGACGACGCGATTGCAGATCACCGGTAGTGCCGGGGATAGGAGCGTTGATGTTTCTCAGGAGGCTGAGCTTGCGGCCGGTGGAAGCAACATAACCAGTTTGGAAGATGGTTCCGTTACCGAGCTGCTGCTGAATGTTGAGGTTGTAATTCTGCACGTACGGCATGCGGAAGTCCTGGTTGATGCCATAAGCACCAAAGGGAGGACGGGGAGCAGCAGTACCGAAGATGGCCTGGCCGGCAACGATCTGAGTGGGAGCGCCAGTCAGGTTGATGTTGAAGACAGGCTCAGGACCACCAGGATTGGCATGGACGCCAGCGGCGCTGCCGTTACCGGGGCTGGTGTTGGCCACGATGAAGTTGAGCGGAGGAGTGTCATAGAACAAGCCCCAGCTGCCACGAACTACAGTCTTGCCGGAGCCGAAGGGCTGGTAGGCGAAACCGAAGCGCGGAGCAAAGTTATTGAAGTCGTTCGGGAAGAGACGTTCAATGTCCTTACCGGGAGTAACGAAACCGCGACCGGGAATGAAGTTGGTGATGGTCTTGTCTACGTCGTGAAGAATACCGTTGAAGGTATAACGAACACCAAAGTTCAGGTTGAGTTTGCGGTTGACCTGGAAGTTATCGTGAATCCACCAGTCGATGCTGTTCTGGCGATAGTCACGCTGCAACTGGCCACGGGTAATGGAAGCGCCATTGTTGGATGTGGTGAGCATGGCAAGAAAATCGGCCATGCTGCGGTCTTGAGCAGGAACCGAAGTATCGGCGCGCCATGGGCCGGCTGAACCATCCCAAGTGAAGCTACCACGCTTGTTGGTGTCGTAGAAGACATCAAGGACAGCGCGGCGGTATTCACCACCAAACTTCATCTGATGACGACCGACGGTGTAGCTGAGGTTGTCGGTGATGTGGCCTGTGGTGTCGATGCGACCGAGGGGTTGCGTGAAACCGGCACCGGCGAAATTGGTAATGCGAAGGGTGGGTGTACCAATCAGGCTGGCTTCGGTGACTCCGGTGTTGAAGCCAAGACCGACGGGATTGAAGCTGGTGTCCTTGTCGTTGAAAACCTGAAGGAAGTAGTTTGTACCGAGAATCAGGTTGTTGAACATACGGGGTGAGAGTGTGGAGTTGGCTACAACGCTAACGTTGTGCATGCGGCTGGGGGCAACCTGGAAGTATTCCTGATAGACGCCGCCAGAGGATGCAGATTGCTTGCCGGTGCCACCGTAGTAGCGGGTAGCGATGGAGTGCTTTTCGTTGATGTTGTAGTCGACCTTGACGATGCCGTTGTAGCTGTCGTAATCGTTCTGATCGCCAGCAACGAGGTTGTTGGCAGTGGCAGGAAGATTATTAAAGCGGCTGGGCCAGGCGGTGAGAACACGGGTTGCCAATGGGCTTTCCGGAATGTTGTAACGACGCAGGAGAGCGCGGCCCTGTTCGACGAAAGCAGTCGAAGGATGAGTGTCACGAAGGCTGATGGCGGCGATGGCCTTCTGAGCTTCGCCCGTCATGAAGTAGAAGAGCTTGTTCTTGATGATTGGACCACCGAGGCTGAAACCGTACTGGTCGTTGCGCACGACGCGCTTCTTGGAACCGGGAGCCTGGAAGGGGCTCAGCTCGGCGAGTGCTTCGCGACGGTTGAAGTAGTAGGCACTGCCATGCAGTTCATTGGTACCGCTCTTGATTACGAGGTTCACGTTGGAACCACCATTGCGGCCCTGTTCGGCGCTGGCATTGGTTGCGATTGCGAACTGGTCGATTGCTTCAACAGGAAGCAGCGTACCGGCGATACCAGCGACACCGCCCTGGTTTACGGCGGATGTGTTGTGGAATGCATCGTTGTTGTCGGCACCATCGATCTGATAGTTGTTGCCGGAGGTGCGCATGCCGTTGACGCTGTTGTTGAGAGGGTTCACGCCAGGAGCCATTTTGAGCATCTGACGGAAGTCGCGGCCGTTCATCGGCATTTCCTGCACCATCTGAGGATTCACAACATTGGCCAGAGTGGTTGAGGAGGTTTCAATGGAAGCGGCAATAGCACTAATCTCAACGGTGGTTGCCTGACTCGAAACTGCAAGCTTTACCGGGAGATTGGTGACGCGGCTAACGGCCACTTCGACCTTGTCGACCTTTGTGGTCTGAAAGCCGGACTTGCTAAATGTGAGGGTATAAAAACCCAGTGGCAAATCAGGGAAATTGAAATCCCCACTCGCGCTAGTAGTGCCTTCACGGGCGTAGCCGGTGGCATCATTGATCAACTTGACGGTGGTGTCAGGCACAGCAGCGCCCGAAGCATCCACTACACTACCGGAGACAGAACCCCGGAATGTTTGTCCGAAAACACTTGTTGCAAGCAGAAGCAACAAGGAAAGAAAAAGCGAAGACCTTTGAGGTACTTTCACGTAAAACCCCTTGAAACAGTTGAATTTTTGATTTTGCCAGAGCAGAACGGGGCTCTTGAGCATACTTGGATTACGGAAAGGTTAACACTTCTGCAGCAAAGACTCAAATTGAGTCTTTTGATAAGTCTAATCATCTCTTTGATTTGGGCCTGCCAAATCCCTTTCAGCTCCTGTCTGATCCGATAGCGTTTTTCCGTGCCGCAGCTGAGGCGCAAGGGCCTGTTGCGCGTATTCAATTTGGAAGTCGCGAGTTTGTGCTGCTCAACGATCCAAAAATCATTGAAGAGCTGTTCATTCACTATCCTTCGAGCTTTGAGAAATTTCCGCGGATCAATCGCACGCGTGGGCTCTTCGGCGAAGGGTTGCTGACCAGCGAAGAACCCCTGCACCTGAAACAGCGCCGGCTCGCGCAGCCAGCCTTTCATCGAGATCGGTTGTCTGACTATGCCGGGGAGATGGTTGCCGCAACCACGAGATTGACTGGCGGATGGAAAGCTGGTGAAACCATCAATGCGGCTCACGACATGGGAAATCTGGCGCTGGATATCGTGTCTCGAACTCTCTTTTCACAGCAAACAGATTCGCAGGCAGAACAAATCAGCGCGGCACTGGATGAAGTTGTCAAGACACTGAACCACCTGGTAACGCCGTGGGGGAACCTACTGCTCAGTATTCCTTCTCCTTTGAGAAATCGTTATCGCACGGCTCTGAAGGAACTGGATGCCATCATCTATGGCTTCATCGCAGAACGCAGGATGTCTGCTGTTGAACACACAGACTTACTGTCGATGCTGATGAACGCCAAAGACCCGGACACCGGAATGGGGATGCCCGATCTGCAACTACGCGACGAATTGATGACCATTTTCGTGGCGGGTCATGACACTACTGCAAATGCTCTCGCGTGGACGCTCTATTTGCTCTCGCAGCACCCGCAAGAGCGCAAGCTGATGGAAGAAGAAATTGACGACGTTCTGCAGGGCCGGCCGGCTCAAATGCAGGACGCCGCCAGGTTGCCTCGCACCGTTGCCATTTTTCGGGAATCTCTTCGGATGTATCCGCCGGTCTGGATCCTGGGTCGTAGAGCGCTCAAGCCCGTCGAGACGCCTTTGATTCAATTGCGGCGTGGGGCAATTGTGCTGGTATCGATGGCTGTACTCCACCGGCGCCCGGAGCTTTTCGAGAACGCAGATTCTTTTGTACCGGGGCGGAATGAGCCAAAAGACAGATACGCTTTTCTGCCGTTTGGACTTGGATCGCGGCTCTGCATCGGCGAGAGGTTCGCCTGGCTTGAAGGAGTGCTTTGTCTTGCAACGATATGCCAAAAATGGCGACTGGATCTGGCACCAGACGCAAAGGTAGAACCACAGCCACTGCTGACTTTGCGCCCCCGCTATGGATTGCCGATGACGCCCACACTAAGATAGAGGGCATGCCCCTTCGACTCCTCGCCGTTTTCATAGCAATGTCTGCAGGCCTATACGGCCAGGCTATCCGCAACAACACGAGCTTTTACCAGAACCAGTTGGAGCGCAATGACGATGGGTCGTCCGAACCATTTCAATTGGGCTTTCGAATCAACTTCTTCGGCCGTTTGCAGGACACGGTCTTCGTCAACAACAACGGCAACATTACCTTTGACGCTGCGCTGCCTGACTACACACCGCAGAGAATCGTTGAAACAGGCCGGGTGATCATCGCACCATTCTGGGCAGATGTTGATACGACAGGAACCCGCTCATCACCTGTCACCTATGGACGTGGTGTGGTGAACGGAAGGCCAGCCTTTGCTGCAACCTGGCGTAACGTGGGCTACTACGCGCGTAAAGATGACAAGCTGAATTCCTTCCAGGTTGTGCTGATTGACCGATCTGATACAGCGCCCGGCAACTTCGACATCGAGTTTAACTACGAGACGATCCAGTGGGAATCCGGAGATGTCTCGGGCGGTGGCGGGGGCACGGGAGGCTATGCCGCCCGAGCTGGCTATTCCAACGGATCCACCATCCAGGCAGATGCGAACTTCGAATTGCCGGGCTCTGGCTTGTCGCGATCGTTTCTCGATTCCAACGCGAATGGACTGATCCGCAGACGCCTCAATTCCGATGTGCCGGGAAGACTCGTGTTTGAGGTGCGAGCTGGTGGGGTGGCATCCACGCTCACGATCGAGCCGGATGGCTTGCTCTTCACTACAGACCGGCCAGAGAACAAGCCGGCGATCCAGCGCATCAACATGTCGACGAATCAGGGAAGCATCCGGTATAACGTGACAACGGCAACCTCGACACCATCGGCTGCAAACTGGCTCTTTGCATCGCCGCAGTCTGGCCAGACACCGGCCTCCATCAACGTCGACGTGACGACAGAAAATCTGGCCCTTGGCGGCTATGTTGGTTCCGTGCGGATCGGGCCAGCGGGGAGTGTAAACAGTTTTGGCGTACAGGAAGTTTTGGTGGTGCTGGCGGTGGGTAGCAATGTGCCGCTGGCGCTGAGAGCTGGAGTAGTAAACGCAGCAAGCTTTCTCCCTGGAGTACTGAGCCCGGGCGGGATCTTCAGCGTGTTTGGGCTGAATCTGGCGGGAGTGACGCAAGGTGTTACGCAAACGCCAATCCCCGACGTTCTGGGTAACGTGCGAGTGGAGATCAACAACCAGCGGTTGCCCCTGTTTTTTGTCAGTCCCAATCAGATCAATGCGATGATTCCACACAACTATCAACCAGTGCAGAATGCAGTGCTGCGTGTGATTCGCGATAACGTTCCAGGAACACCGGTGAGAGTGGATGTGGTGCCGGCTGTGCCTGGCGTCTTCCAACAAGCTGCAGGTGTTGGTGTTGTAGTGAATCAGAATGGCAGCGTGAATGGGCCCAGTTCTGGAGAGAGGTCGGGACGGGCGATCGTGATTTATGCCACTGGTCTGGGCCCTGTGCGCAATCCCCCGAACCCGGGGGTGCCTGCAAGCCTTACAGAACTGAGTCCTACGCTACAACCGGCAACAGTATCGATTGGCGGGAGAAATGCCTCAGTCGCCTTCTCTGGGTTGACGCCCGGATTCATTGGCCTCTATCAAATCAATGCTGTCGTACCGACTGGAATTAGCGCCGGGCCACAGGCGCTGGTCTTGACCAGTGGCGACGGCTATCCAAGCGCACCGGTACTTTTTTACGTTCAATAAAAAGACCGCGACATTCCAAAAAGAACTGTGTTCAATCTGTCATGAAGTCAATTATCTTAATCACAATCACATTGGCTGGTGCCCTGTTTGCACAAGAAGCAACCCCGGGAGTTACCAAGCGCCAGACCAACCAACAGAAGCGCATTGCAGAGGGAGTAGCCGACGGCAGCCTCAACAAGAAGGAAACCATCCGTCTTGAAAAGCAGCAGCGAGAATTGCGAAGGGACAAGCGTGCGGCCAAGGCCGATGGCGTTGTGACGGCCGAAGAACGTAGAGACTTGCATCAGGATCAGAACAAAATGAGCCGTCGCATCCGGAAGCAAAAGAACGACGCTCAGACGCAGAAGCCGTAAAGTACGTTTTGTATAGGGAAGAGTGCAGCGAAGCTATCTTTCGCTACACTCTTCCCTATGCGTAGTTCCTTCCTCTTTCTGTTGGTTGCGGCGCTGGGAGCTCAATCCCCGCAACTGGACTTGATCATTACCAACGCGCGTATCGTGGATGGTTCGGGTGCGCCCTGGTATTACGGAGATCTGGCAGTGAGCAAGGATAGAATTGCTCGGATCACACCGCGCGGGATGCTGGCTTCGACCCCTGCCGTGAAGAAGATCGATGGCCAGGGAACGCTCGTGCTATCGCCTGGCTTCATTGACATTCAGTCTCATTCGCGAGACGCTCTGCTGAACGGCGATGGGCGGGTCATCAGCAAAGTCTCCCAGGGCATTACTACCGAGATCATGGGCGAGGGCTCCTCGAATGCGCCGGCCAGTGCGAAGTCTGAGACTGAAGCGGATCGTCAGTTCATTGGCCCCCATGGCTTCGCGCGCTGGCTTGATGCGATGAAGAAGCATGGCTCCAGTGTGAACTTTGGCTCCTACGTCGGACAGGGTACGATACGGGCCTATGCCAAAGGGATGGCCGCAGGCAAAGCCACTCCAGCAGAACTGGAAAGCATGAAGGCCGCCATGAAGGAAGCGATGGAAGACGGGGCATTTGGTCTGGCCAGCGCTTTGATCTACCCGCCTGGCTCTTACTCGGATACCGAAGAGATTGTAGAAGTAGCGAAAGTGATGGCACCGTTCGGTGGAACCTACATCACTCATATGCGGTCTGAGGCGGATGATGTCTTCCCTGCTCTCGAAGAAGCGATCCGGATTGGTAAAGAAGCCAAGGTGCCGGTGGAGCTTTACCATTTGAAAGTGGCTGGGCGAAAGAACTGGCCGAAGTCGGCTGAGTTTCTCGCGACGATCAACAATGCAAGGGCGCAAGGCGTTGATCTGCAGGCGAACATGTATCCATATACAGCAGGCTCGACCGGGCTGACCTCTTGCCTTCCCCCCTGGGCTGCGGAGAATGGGAAGCTTTACGAAAACATTGCGAGCCCCGCGATTCGCGAGAAGATGCGTGCCGAGATGTTGTCGGATCGAACAAGCTGGGAGAATTTGTGCGGGGCTGGGACGCCAGAAGGCGTGCTGGTGCTTGGCCTTCTGAAGCCAGAGAACAAGATTTACGCAGGCAAATACCTGAGCGAAATTGCTGCGATGAAGGGGAAGCCCTGGACCGAGACTGTATTTGAATTGCTGGAATCCGAGCGGCAGCGCATCGGGACGGTCTACTTCATGATGAGCGACGAAAACGTCGAGGCTAAGATGAAGCAGCCCTGGATGAAGTTCGGCACCGATGCTGGCGCTGCCGATCCAGACAAGGCAACGAGCCTAGTGCATCCACGAAGCTACGGTACAGCGACTCAGATCCTTGGCCATTACGTGCGTGAGCGCAAAGTAATGACGCTCGAAGAAGCAGTTCGAAAATTGAGCTCGGCTACTGCGCTTCGATTGGGAATCATGGATCGTGGTCTGCTGAAGCCAGGACTTAAGGCAGACATGGTTTTGTTTGATGCAGCAACTGTTGGTAGCCCTGCAACTTACACGAAACCACATCAGGTTTCTACAGGCATACACTCGGTTATTGTCAACGGGGCTCTTGTCTGGCAGGGTGGCAAGCACACGGGGGCGATGCCTGGTGAAATCGTGCGCGGGCCGGGCTATGGCAAGTATTCCACGACCGCCTATGACCTTATCTATAGAAACGCGAAGATCATCGACGGCACCGGTGCCGGCTGGTACTCGGGCGATCTTGCGGTGAAGGATGGCAAGATTGCGGCAATCACTCCTGCGGGGCTGCTGCGAGCGGCCACGGCCAAGCAATCATTCGACCTGAAAGGCCAGGCTCTCACCCCAGGCTTCATCGATATCCAGTCGCATTCGCGAGATGCATTGACCAATGGTGATGGCCGTCTGATCTCAAAGATCACCCAAGGGATCACCAGCGAGATTATGGGAGAGGGTTGGTCTAACGCTCCGGCCAACGAGAAGACGGGGGATCAGGCTGACAAGAACTTTACGGGCCCGCATTCTTTTGACCGCTGGCTCAAGGCAATGCAGGCGCGTGGATCTTCGGCAAACTTCGGTTCCTTCGTCGGTGCAGGTACGATCCGCGCCTTTGGTAAAGGATTTGCGATGGGCGATCCAACAGCCGCCGAACTTAATGTGATGCGGGGAGCATTAAAGGAATCGATGCAGGACGGGGCATTTGGTCTTGCATCGGCATTAATTTATCCACCGGGATCTTATGCAACCACGTCGGAATTGACTGAACTTGCCAAAACCATTTCGGGCTTTGGGGGCACCTATATTTCTCACATTCGCTCTGAGGCAGACAAACTGCTTCCAGCTCTCGAGGAAGCCACCTCGATCGGCAAGAATGGATCGGTGCCTGTAGAGATTTACCACCTTAAGGCAGTGGGCCGGAAGAACTGGAAGCTGCTCGATCCTGCACTGCAATTAATCGAGAAGGCGCGTGTAGACGGCATCGACATCCAGGCCAACATGTACCCGTATGTGGCATCAGGCACCACGCTCACTGCATTGCTGCCTGACTGGGCAGCAGCCGACGGCAAGCTATATGCAAACCTCGATAACCCCGAAACTCGTACGCGGATTATCGCAGACATGCTCAAAGACAACAAAGGTCGAGACGCGGATCTGGTGCAGCCAATTGGCTTACGCAAGCCCGAGAACAAGAAGTACATCGGCCAGCGGCTTCATAAAATTGCCGAAGCAATGAATCTTGACTGGCCAGAAGCGGCAATCGCATTGTTGCGTTCTGAGCGGCAAGGGATTTCGACAATCTACTACATCATCAACGAAACCAACATCGAGAAGCAGTTGAAGATGCCGTGGATCAAGATCTCAACCGATGCTGGAGGCAGCAATCCGGCTGTGGCAAATGGGCCGACGCATCCTCGCGGCTATGGCACCTACCCACGAGTACTTGGACTCTACGCGAGAGAGCTGAAAACAATCCCGCTCGAAGATGCAGTATTCAAAATGACGGCCGCTGTGGCAACACGTTTATCGCTTCACAATCGCGGCATCCTGCGCCCGGGCATGGCGGCAGATCTGGTGGTCTTTGACCCGGCAACCATTCGTGACCAGGCCAACTTTGAAAACCCGCACCAACTTTCAACAGGCATCAAACAAGTTGTCGTGAATGGAGTGGTTGTTGTAAATGATGGAGTCCATACCGGTGCCAAGCCTGGGGTGATCCTCAGAGGTCCGGGCTACCAGCAGCCCGCTAACTGAAACGGATTCGACACGAAGAGTAAATCAACAATTCACACTATTGCAATGGCATTTTGATTCTGAGTGGATACCCTCTCGTAAGTACTAGAGAGAGGTATCTCATGCAACCAGAAAACACTAATTTACAAGCTCCGTGGCTGGACAAAGAAGCCGAGAATGCCGAGACCATCGGCGGAGACAACGCTTCTCCTGACTTCAAGCAGGTTGTCGAAGAAGGCTTGCAACGTCGTGACCTGATCAAGGGTCTCTTTACTGGGGCAGCCATTGCCGCCAGTGGAGCTATTGCTGCACCGACAGCGCAGGCTGCAGCAAGCACGGGCCTGACATTCAAGCCGATCAAACTGAGCAAGGGCAACGACTACATCGACGTGCCTGAGGGTTATGACGCTGGACTTGTGATCGCATGGGGAAATCCTGTCACGCAGAACGCGCCTGAATTTGATCCGACCCGGCAAAACGGGGTCAACGGCTCCCAGCAGTTCGGCTACAACTGCGACATGATTACTTATCATTCACTGCCGGCATGGAATTCCACTAACTCGCGTCGTGGTCTGCTTTGCGTCAATCATGAATACACCGATCCAGTTGCAATGTTTCCCAGCTACACGACACCCACCAAAGATCAAGTGGATGCTGAGCTGGCTGCACATGGCGTAAGCATTGTCGAAGTGGAAGAGTTCTTTGGGGTCTGGCAGTACAATGCCAACTCGCGCTTTAATCGTCGTCTGACTGGTGAAACCGAAATGCTCATCACCGGGCCTGCTGCCGGTGATGAATTGATGGCAACATCGGTGGATCGCACGGGGACTCGCGTCAGGGGCACTCTCAACAATTGCGCTGGTGGCCAGACTCCCTGGGGCACAATGCTCACCGCAGAAGAGAATTTCAATCAGTACTTCGGTAACCGCGCCACGATGCCAACTGGTGTCAATCGTGACAATATGACTCGTCTGGGTACGGTTGGTGGAGCTACCGCTCGCAGATGGGAAAGCTTCTATGATCGCTTTGATCAGACCAAAGAGCCGAACGAAGCCAACCGCTTTGGATGGATTGTAGAGATCGACCCGTACGACCCCAATTCGATTCCGAAGAAGCGTACCGCCCTTGGCCGCTGTAAGCATGAATGCGCAACCACTACGATTGCAAAGAACGGCCAGGTTGTTGTTTACTCGGGTGACGACGAACGCTTCGACTACCTCTACAAGTTTGTAACCGCTGGTACCTTCAACCCAGACAATCGCGCAGCCAATATGGACTTGCTCGATCGGGGAGTTCTTTACGTTGCGAAATTCAACAGCGATGGCACGGGGCAATGGCTTCCGGCAGTTCACAATCAGGGCCCGCTTACGATGGCTAACGGCTGGAGAAATCAGGCTGACGTGTTGATCCGGCTCCGCCAGGCTGGTGACGCCCTTGGTGCAACCAAGATGGATCGCCCCGAAGACGTCGAAGTCAATCCAGTGACCGGCCTCGTTTACCTGGCTTGCACAAACAATACACTTCGTGGAGTTGGTGCCAGCCCCGGAGTAGATGCGGCAAATCCGCGTGCGAACAACCGTTCCGGCCATATCATCGAGATCAAAGAGTCGGGCAACGACCATACCAGGGACACTTTCAACTGGGGCATCTTCATGCTCTGCGGCGACCCGGATGACAAGGCGCAAGGTACTTACTTTGCGGGTGCACCCCGAGAAAAAGTATCACCCATCGGGGCTCCCGATAACGTGGCGTTCGACAACCAGGGCAACCTTTGGATCGGAACCGACGGCATGGAATCAGCCCTCGGCTGGCATGATGCTATCTATGCCTGTGTGACCGAAGGCCCTGACCGTGGAACCTTGCTTCCCTTCATGTCTATGCCAATCGGCGCAGAGACCTGCGGACCTACCTTTACACCTGATAATGAGACCTTCTTCATGGCTGTGCAACATCCGGGTGAAGGTGGTACTTACGCTCAACCCACTTCAAGATGGCCTTATGGGTCAGGAACCATTCCTCGGCCCGGTGTGGTCTTCGTCAAGAAGAGCTGGGGCCGGGGTACGGTCGGCAGCTAGATTTAACTTTTCTACCGCAACATGATTGATTGCTCCTTTGGATCTCGCCTTACGGTTAGATCCAAAGGAGCAAAACTATTTATGTCAAAGATTCACGATGTCGGGGCTGGAGTAAAAATGTATAACGTGTCTCATGCTGTCGGCGAGGGGATGCCTAATTCTAAAGACGATGTCCTGTTGGTGCAGTGGATGCTGAAGGTCCACTTCAACCGCGCTGACAAAAAGGCGATGCTGGGCCAGGTCTGGAAGATGGAGACACTCACCGGAACCTGCACGCAGGAACTGATCGAAATCATCAAGATCTATCAGTACGACGCCAACCTGAACATTCGCGGCGCAAGGCTAAAGCTGGATGGCAAGATCTACCCGATTCAAGTTTGCCCCGGGCTCAATCAGTCCCCGCTGGCACTGCTCAACCTGAGCGTTGCCGGACATTCCAAGTTCTATAAAGCACCATCCAAAGATCCCTCACTCTATAGTGAAGCGCGAACGATGTTTGAGCGCTGCGGCACGGTCTAGTGCCGCCCCCTGCGTTATATTCGTAGGGCCGTGAGGATATCGAAGGCCCTATTTGTAGTGATCTTTATTTCAGCGTTGTTGAGCTCCTGTACAGAGCCTCGTGATGCGTTTTCGATTACACTGCTTCGACAGAAGACGAGCGCTGGGAAAAATCTGGGGTCTCAGGAAACGGTGTCCGTGGGTACGACCTTTCGCAAGAATGAGCTGGTAGCGATGAAGGTTCAAATTCCGAAGACCGGGTTCTTCTATGCCTTCCAGGCCGATGATCAGGGGACCTTCGATGTACTTTATCCGCAAGCTTCGGGAAGTCCTGTTGTGCCATCCGGCAAAGCTTTGCGATTGCCAGTAGAAGAGGAACTCTGGCTCGGCTTCATCAGCTCTTCTGTAACTCTGGCCTGGAGCCCGCAGCGGATCGAAAGTCTGGAACTTGCCATTGACCGCAGCGAGGTAGAGAAAGACAGCATTCGAGCCATCCGCGACCCCGAGGATGCGAAGAAACTCGATGAAGAACTCACCCGCCTGCTCAAAAGCAACTTAAGCGTCAAGCGTATTGAGTTGAATGTAGATTAGTCCCGTGCTCGATCGAGCACCGACAGGCGCCACTTGCCATCTCTCAAGGCGAACTGCCCTCTGGCCATCAGCGGACTTCGAACCACACTCGATTGCACATAGCCTCGGACACCTGTGGCCGTCTCAACCCAAACCCAATCGAAGCTGCCACTGGTCTTCTTGGCTTCAACGCGCCTGACGATATCAAACCTAAGAGTGGCGACCGTGGCTGCATCGCGATCGGGAGTCTTCCGTAGCGGCAGCGCATCGCGCAGAACTACTAGATAATCTGCGGGGTCGAGTTCTCTAGGGAACTTCCAGGCCACGTAGGGCGAGACGTAAATCGAAGGATCTTCGCGAAAGAAGCCCAGCTCAATCAGGTCAGCGAGAACGTCCCAAACAGCTCCGTCCTTGTTGTCGACCTCCCAAAGAGTCGAGAACTGAGTCCAACCTTTTTCGTCCTTGCTGCCAAAGCCACCGGCAATCACGTCTTCATCGGTAAGTTTTCTGAGAGCTTTTGCATCTCGCTTTGCCACTGCGGACTTCAGCTTTGAAACGAACGAAGAAAAGCCGGGTTCCCGCTTTTCTTCGCTAACAGGAGCAAGTTGTCCAGCCTGGGCCAGAAAAACCATAGCGAGCACGAGAGTCATCTGACACTAGTGTGCCACCCAATTTGAAATCTCAATGAGCGATTCATGTGGTGATCGGGTAAGATGAGTGCTCAAGTGACACCAGATGAATGAAAAAAACAGCGATCTGGAGATCGAAATCTCCCGAGAATCCGACTCGACCTATTCGGTAGAATTGCGTTTTCTCGCGGCTCGCAGCGACACCGAAACTTGCATCCTCAAGGACAAAACCGATCCTCTGCAGAAGGCTGACATCGATGCATTGAATGATCTCCATCCGGGCTCTAATGAATACGCCGAAACGCTGACAAAACTACTCTTCGCGGATCCAATGCTGGCTGTGGCCTTTGAAAGGGCTTTGACATCGGCGAAAACGCTGAACTTGCCGCTTCGCATCAGGGTGCTTCTGGATTCGAATAGCAAAGAACTTCATGCCGTTTGCTGGGGGTCGTTAAGAGACTTTTCAGGCAAGCCCCTGTTTACAAGCGAGAACGTATTCTTTTCCCGGTACATCCAAAGTCTGGACGGCTCTGTTAGGGAAAGTCCGGCAGGTCAGAAGCTGAAAGCACTGATCGTCATATCCAATCCGGCCAATCTTGCCAGCTTCACCGCCACCGGTGAGTCACTCTTTCCTGTCGAGGCACAAATCGAACTTGAGCATGTCAAAGCTTCGCTGGCAGCCTTTGAAATTTCTGTGCTCGATATGCCAACGATTCAATCCATTGCGGCAAGGCTGCGCGATGGCTTCGATGTCCTTTATCTTGTCTGCCACGGCGCTGTAGTTGAAGGAGAAGCTCAGCTTTTGCTCTGCGATGAAGCCGGCAATGTTGACGTCGTGGCCGGAGAACAACTTGCCAATCGGATCGGGGATTTAAAGAGTCCACCACGTTTGGTGGTGATGGCATCTTGTCAGTCTGCCCAGGGGCTGGAAAGTATCGGGCCAAAACTTGGGAATGCCGGGGTACCTGCAATTCTGGCAATGAATGGCAACATCAGCATGGAAACCAATTCGTTGTTCATGCCTCAATTCTTCAGTGAACTCACTGAAACCGGAATCATCGACCAAGCTGTGTCAGTTGCTCGCGGAGCAGTACGGGATCGCCCCGATGCATGGATGCCAATCCTCTACATGCGGCTTCGTTCGGGCCAGCTTTTGCCACGAGTTGTCGAAGCCACGCCTGAGCCTCCACCTCCCCCGCCGCCGGTTCCTCCCAGCCCAGGGCTTCTGCGAAGGTATTGGCTCCATATGGCAGGGGCAACCTTCCTGACTTTGCTTTATCTTGTATTTTTCACAGACCTGATACCCGAAGACACTCATACACTTTTCTATTCGAAGCTCCAGGACAAAATGGCCAATGGGCAAGAGGGTCGCGGAGTTTTGGTTGACTCGCCACTGGCGGGTCACCTCTATGCTTTCGCAACCAGCGGTGGCGAGATCGAAGTTCTCTATCCTCGCACTGGAAAAAGTTCCGACGTAGGCGTCGGAACCCAGGTTCGTTTGCCAGCAGAACGCGAATTGTACGAAGCTCCTTTTGACTATCCAGAAATCACAATCATCTGGAGTCCTCTTCCGCTGGACTCATTAGAGGACGCTATCAAAAAGGGAGATAGCGGGACAAGCGGAACTCAAGTGATTTCGGCTGAATCGCAAATCAATGCGCTAAGGACAGAGATCGCCAGGCTCATTGCAGGCGCTGTGACGGAAAACATTTCAACGCCGAGCGCCCGCATCAAGGTCACCAAAACGGGAAAAGCTGTTGGCGTCACTCTCAAGCTCGATACTTTGTAATGCAATTTAAGTGACTAGGATAGAATCGGCACAATGCCTTTGAAGTTCCTATGGATGGTCAGTCTGTGTGCTGCGGCATGGGGTGACACCCCCGGCGAAGAGTTTTTTGAAAAGAAGATTCGACCGACCCTGACCACTCAATGCATCGGTTGCCACAA
>CANGVB010000004.1 GCA_947456995.1 Bryobacteraceae bacterium
CGTGGCTCTATTGAGACACCACGGAATCGAATCCATCAATCTGGACCTCATCTCCGGTCTCGCCGAACAAACTAGGGAAAGCTGGGAAGAAAGCCTCGATCAAGTTCTAAAGCTCGAAGTCCCCCACGTCAGCGTCTATATCCTCGAAGTCGACGAGGATAGCCGCCTGGGTGCCGAAGTACTGCTGAACGGCAAACGATATGGGGCAAGGGACATCCCAAGTGAAGACCAGCAGGCAGATTTCTACGAGCGCGCAGTAGAGCGTCTAGCCGAATCCGGCATAGCCCGCTACGAGATTTCCAATTTCGCCCAGCCCGGGGCCGAAAGCTTACACAACCTCAAGTATTGGAAACTCGAGCCCTACCTAGGCTTCGGTGCCGACGCCCACTCCTTCGACGGTAAATGGCGCTGGCAAAATGTCGAAGAGGTAAAGGACTACGCTCTCGGCACCCCGCCCCCAAGCCGAGCTCTGGCAGATGTCGACAATGAAAAGTATTGGGTTGGCCTGCGCCTCAGCGAAGGAGTCGTAGCGGGAAATCGATTCAAAGAGCAAATTTCAAGGTTAGTAGAAGATGGCTTGCTGGAACGTCAGGGCGACCGAATTCGCCTAACACCCCGCGGCGTACTCGTTTCAAACGAAGTTTTTCAGGAATTTTTAGAGTAAAACGTCAGACAATCTGAAATTCAGAATATTCTTGACGAAGCGTTTACGAAAAAAGGATCAACAAGGAAGAAAAGGAAGAGCTTCTTGGATATGGACTCACTATTGTCTAAACGCCTATTTCCTCGAACGAACTACGATTTCGGAATGACGAATCTGCAAAATCTGGAGAAACTGGACTAGAGGTATTCGATGGCTGACATGATCGATTTGCGCAGTGACACGGTAACCCGCCCGACAGCAGAAATGCGGGCCGCAATGGCTGCCGCCGAAGTTGGCGATGACGTCTATCGCGAAGACCCCACAATCAACCGTCTCGAAGAGCGCGCGGCTGAGATCCTCGGCAAAGAAGCCGGGCTCTTTGTTCCAACCGGTGTCATGGGCAACACCATCGGCATCAAGATCCACACCGAACACGGCCAGGAAGTGATCTGCGATTCCCGCGGACACATTCTGAATTACGAGTTGTCGATGATGGCCTGGTTTGCCGGCTGCGTCGCCCGAGCCATCCCCACTCAGGACGGCTTGCTCGATTGGGCCCGCGTAAAAGCCGAAATCCGCCCGCTCGGCCCCCACGCCGCCCCAACTGGTCTCATCGAAGTTGAAAATTCACACAACGTCGGTGGCGGCACCGTCTACCCGCAAGCCCAACTCGACGAAATCTGCGACGGTGCACACTCCATGGGATTGCCAGTACATATGGACGGCGCCCGGCTCTTCAACGCTGCCGCTGCCGCAAACCGTGGCGTAGCAGAAATCACCGCCAAGGTAGATACAGTCATGTTTTGCCTCTCCAAGGGCCTCGGCGCCCCGGTGGGCAGCATGCTCGTCGGCCCTCAGGCACTCATCGACAAAGGCCGGCTCTACCGCAAACGCCTAGGCGGCGGCATGAGACAGGCTGGAATCCTCGCCGCCGCTGGCTTGATCGCCCTCGAAAAGATGCCAGCCCGCCTGCACGAAGATCATGCCAACGCCCAAATGATCGCCAAACGGATTGCCGCCCTGCCCGGCATCACCCTCGACGCCACCAAAGTCATAACGAATATCCTGATATTTGACGTCGCAGGAACCCCCTGGACTGCCGCTCAATTCTGTGACCGCATGGCCGCTCACGGTGTCATGATGATCCCCTTTGGCCCTACACTGGTCAGAATCGTCACTCACTATGACGCCCCCAAAGCAGCCTGCGAAATTGCCATCGAGAAAATTGAGGAGATGTTGAAGCAATCATGAACCCACTCTTGCGAGTTCCTTTTGAAATCCCCTTTGACCAGATTGAAGTGGCCCACATCGTTCCCGCCATCAGGGAACTGATCGCCGAATCCAAGGCCAACATCACCGCAATTGAAGACTTTGCGGGCACACGCACCTTCGCCAACACCCTCACCGCCCTCGACGAATCCACCGTAAACCTGGAAAACGCCATGGCCGTCGTGCGCCACATGGAATGCGTCTCAAATTCCCCCGAGCTGCGCGAAGCCGTGCAAACGATCGACCCCGAAGTTAGCGGCTTCTATTCCTCCATTCCCCTCAACGCCAAACTCTGGACAGCATTACAGGGTGTCAGCGATCAAGGCCTGAATCGGCTGGAAAAACGCTTCCTCACCAAGCAACTCGACTCCTTCCGTCGCCACGGCGCGGAGCTCGATCCAGACCTCAAGGCGCGCCTCCTCGAAATCGATGTCGAACTCCAGGGCCTGTGCACCAAATTCTCGCAGAATGTGTTGGATGCAACCAATGCCTTTGAATTGATCGTCGAAGACGAATCGCGTTTGGCAGGCCTTCCCGAGAATGCCAAAGCCGCCGCCAAAGCCAGTGCCGAAGCCAAGGGTAAAGTCGGCTACAGGTTTACCTTGCAAGCGCCTAGTTTCGTCCCTGTACTCACCTACCTTGATGACGTCGAGATTCGTAGAAAACTCTGGGAAGGCTATAACGAACGCGCAACCGAAGGTGCTTACGACAACCGCAACCTGATGCGGCAGGTTCTCACCCTCCGTCGCGAAAAAGCCCTCCTCCTCGGCTACTTCACTTTCGCCGACTTCGTTTTGGCAGACCGTATGGCCCAACGAGGCGCCATCGCCCGCGAATTTGTTTACGAACTCGAAAAAGCCACCCGCGACCGCTTTCTCGAAGAGCATGAAGCACTCGAAGCCTTCAGCGGCCAGAAACTCGAACCCTGGGATGTCGGCTACTACGCAGAAAAGCAACGCCAGGCTCTCTACGATTTTGACGAAGAGGCCTTGCGGCCCTACTTCTCAGTAGACCGGGTTGTGGCCGGAATGTTCGAGCTGTGCGAAAAGCTATTTGGCATTGAAGTCCGACACATCGCCGATGCCAAAGTCTACGAGCCAGGTGTTCGCTACAACGAAATTTACTCCGATGGCCGTATGATCGGAGCCTTCTACGCCGACTGGTTCCCCCGCGAATCCAAACGCGGCGGTGCCTGGATGGAAGCCCTCCGCACCGGCGGCCCACAGCCAGATGGAACCTTCGCCCCTCACCTCGGGGTGATTTGCGGCAACATGACCCCGCCCATGCCAGACCAGCCAGCCCTGCTGACACACCGCGAAGTCGAAACCATCTTCCACGAATTCGGCCACTTGCTGCACCACTGCCTCAGCGAGGTCCCTCTCCGAAGCCTAAGCGGTACCAATGTGCCCTGGGACTTTGTCGAATTACCCAGCCAGATAATGGAAAACTGGTGCTGGGAGCGCGAGTCGCTCGATTTCTTCGCCCGCCACCACCAAACCGGCGAGCCAATCCCCGAAGAGCTCTTCCAAAAGATGAAGCGCGCCAGAACCTACCGCGCTGCCTCCGGCCAAATGCGGCAACTCGGCTTTGCTACCGTCGACCTCGTGCTCCACACCGAATTCGTACCCAATGCGGAAATGGATCTCGTATCCCTCGCCAACACTGTTCTGCAACGCTTCACCCCCATTACCTTGCCAGAAAAGTACGGAATGATCCTCGGCTTCACCCACCTCTTCTCCGGGCCCGTCGGTTATGCCGCCGGCTACTACAGCTACAAATGGGCCGAAGTTCTCGATGCCGATGCCTTCTCTCGCTTTAAAGAGGAGGGTGTCCTCAATGCAACCGTCGGCCGCGAATATCGCGAAAAGATCCTGGCAAAGGGCAACAGCGAAGAACCACGCGATCTTTTCCGCAGCTTTATGGGCCGGGATGCCACCCAAAACGCACTTTTGGAGCGAATTGGCCTCGTAGTAGCGCTATGAAGCTCTGAATTTCAGATATTCTGATGGTATGAGCGAAGACTTCCTTCAGATGGGCAAGCGGGGCACCGTTGTGATTCCCGCGAAGCTACGCAAAAAACTCGGTATGACAGACGGTTGTTTGCTCCTTGTAACCGAAGTGGAAGGCAGCGTCCGGCTTCGACTGGCGAAGGTCATGAACCCGGATTCAGACTCGCGTTTGAAGATGGCCCAGCGGCTTCTGAGTGGTGCTGAAGATTTGGGAGAGTATTTTGCCGCGATCGAAGAAGTACGTCGCATGGGATTTGAGCCTGACGAAGTGCCGCATGAGCGGTACTCTGGAGAAAAGAGTACAAAACAGTGACTTCTGACCCGATGTTCCTAAAAATCCTTTCACACCCGGTTTTTGTGAATTTGAACTTTCACATGCCGATGATCATTGACCTGTCGCACCCGGTGATCATGCTCAGCGGAGAAAATGGCAGTGGCAAGAGCACGCTGCTGCATTCCATCTTCTACGCCATGAAAGGAGAGCAGGTAGATGGCTTCATCTACCGTCTCGATACCGGCAAGCTCACCCTTGGCAAGCCCTATCTCTTTGATGCCGAGCAGCACAACCCACGCATGCAGCTCGAGCTCTTTGAAGACAACCCGCAAATGCTCGAATTCCTTCAGATGGCCAGCCACGGTCAGGTAATGCTGGCAATGTTCCGCGAGAACTTCCCTAGCCTGCCCGAAGGCACTGTGCTGATTCTCGACGAGCCGGAAATGGCACTCTCGGTAAGCAACCAGCGCCGCATCCTGAAGATGTTGCTCGAACTGGCAGACCAGAAGAAGTTCCGCATCATCTGCGCAACCCATTCCCCGATCCTGCTCGATTCCCCCGATACCTACGTCATCAACCTCGATAACTACACCAACAAGAATGTAGCCGACAACAGCATGGGCATTCAAGGGGCCTCGACACTGCAATGATCTCAATCGCCAGCTTGCTCTTACTCGGAGTCTTGCCACCCGGAGTGGTGGTAGATCATGAAGGGGCAGCAAGCCGGCGCTACATCGGGTCGCCTTCCATTGTGAGGTGCCGCGATGGAGCTTACGTCGCCACACACGACTTTTTCGGACCCGGGTCAACGCAGAGCGTCTCTGCGCTAACCCGGGTTTTTCGTTCTGAGGATCGCGGCAAAGCCTGGACCCGTACCGCCGAATTGCAAGATCAGTTTTGGTCAAACCTCTTCGAGCACCGCAAGGTTCTCTACCTCATGGGCACAACCTATGAGTACGGCCGTGTGGTGATTCGTAAATCTCTCGACTGCGGCAAAAGCTGGAGCGAGGCGTCATATCTGACGACAGAGACCGGCTATCACACCGCACCAGTGCCGGTTTCCATCCACAAAGGCCGCATCTGGCGCGCCATGGAGTGGCACCCTCAGGGCAAGTGGGGCTTCTTCGAAGCGCTCTCGGTAAGCGCGCCCTTGAAGGCAGACCTGATGCAGCCCTCAAGTTGGACCTTCAGCCCGCGGCTAAAATTTCCGAAAGCAACCGCCCCGGTTGGCGATCATTGGCTGGAGGGCAACCTGATCGTGGCACCCGACGGCAATCTTGTGAATATTCTGCGAGTTGCCAACCGCGAATATGCCGCAATCTTACGCGATGGCAACACCGAATTTGTGGTCTTTCCAGGTGGGGCCAAAAAATTCACCATTCGCTGGGACAAGAAAACAAAACTCTACTGGACCCTCTCCAACCCGGCCCTCGAGAAGTATCCGCTCTCGGCAGAAAACCCAGCCTCAGTGCGAAATACTCTGGTGCTTATGTCCTCGCCAGACTTGAAATCCTGGACCATCCAACGCACCATCCTCGAACACCCAGACCCTCTCCAACATGCTTTTCAATACGTAGACTGGCAGTTTGAAGGCAAAGACCTCATTGTGGCATCACGAACCGCTTTCGACGACGAAACCGGCGGGGCCCACCGCGCCCACGATGCGAACTATCTCACCTTTCACCGCGTAGCCAATTTCAGAACTTCAACCAACCAGCACTGAAAGCTCTTCGATGGCCTGATCGAGAGTCTCCGCCTGTGACGAAAGCATCGACGAAGATGCAGAGCTTTGCTCGGCTTGTGCAGCCATAGACTGCGTCACCGTCGCAATTTCTCGCATGGCTGAGTTGATCTGAGAAATGCCTTCCTGCTGCCGGGTGGAGGCTATGGCAATTTCATCCACTGCCAGGCTGACGTTTTTGCCCGAAGCTAGAATTTCATCCAGACTGCCACGCACTTTTCGGCTCAACTCAACCCCGCGCTTGCTGTCTTCAATCGAACGCGTGATCATCTCAGTGGTGTTCTTGGCGGCATCGGCAGCGCGCAGGGCAAGTCGCCGCACCTCATCTGCAACCACGGCAAAACCAAGACCCGCCTCACCCGCCCGTGCCGCTTCTACGCTGGCGTTGAGCGAGAGCAGATTCGTCTGAAAGGCAATTTCATCTACCTGTTTAATCACTTTCACAACGTTCCTGCTCGATTCCTCGATCGCTTCCAGTTCCGTTAGAGCGCGATCCATATCAAGCGCACTCGCATTGGCAGCAGCCTGAGCCTCACCCGCCAGATGCTTGGCACGGCCCGCGCTCGTGGAGCTTTGGATCGCAACCTGCGCAAGTTCCTGCAGCGAAGCCGTGGTTTCTTCTGTAGAGGCTGCCTGCTCGCTTGCGCCAGATGCCAGATTGCAGCCGGCTGCAGAAATCTCCTGCGAAGCAAGAGTAGTAGATTGGCTGGCACCTTGGATATCGTGAATCAGCAGCTTGAGCGGCGCAATAATCTCGCGGCGGCAGAACCAGAGAAAGCCAAGGGCAATCACAACTGTGAGTGGTATTGTCCACATCAAGGTTTGCAACATGCCAGCCTGCACCACTTTGTCAACGCGATCCAGTTTGGCCTTCAGAATAAAGGCACCATGCACCTCACCTGCATTCCAGTTCTCCATAGGAAAGCCCAGTGGGTCTCGGCCATTCCCAGCCAGACTCGAAGCAGGGTTGCCATGGCAAACCAGACAATCCTGAGTCAGACGGATGGGCCGTGCATAGATCAGTTCGTTACTAGCCTCAGAAACCTCAGTAAATTCAACGGCATTGCTCGATTCGAGAAAGGTCAGAATCTCGCGCTCTTTCTCGGTGGGCTGATTTTTCGGATTCCGTGGCTGCATCTTCGGCACACGAAATTCGAAATCTTCCTGTTTGGCGACCCGTTCAATTGCCCGCCATGCGGCAACTACAGGCACAGTGTTGTAGGCCGAAGTTTTACGAAAATCGGAGGCTGATTTCAGCTCTGCACTTATATGCGCCTGATCAAAGGCTTTCGCCTCACGCAATTGCGACATCGATTCACGAACATTCTCAGCTTCGACGACAGCCGCGCGCATCTGGGCAAAATTGAGCTCGATCCCCTGCTTTCGTATCACAGAGCGCTGAAGAACCAGCCCAGCCACAGTCGTAATCAGCACAGCACCCAGAGCCGAGAGAATAATCTTTTTGCCAATGGTCATCGTTGCTCTAATCGACCAGGCAAAACTATTTATGAAAAGTTAAATTATTTAATTCAGCCAGCGCCCCAACCAGTTGAGCAGTTCCTGATAGAAGAACCGGGAATCTTCAGCTTTGAGAATCCAGTGATTGGCATCGGGGAACACAATCAACTTCGACGGAATGCGCTGCCGCTGCAGGACAGACCAATACTCCAGCGAGTTGTTCATGGGCACACGGAAGTCACGCTCGCCCACCGTAACAAGTGTCGGCGTTTTGAAGTTGGCAGCAAAGCGGATTGGGTTCTGCTTGCGCCACACCTCCCCTTGCTGCCACACAGGGCCACCGTTGTTAAGCTCCCGCGAGTAGATGACGTCGCTGGTGCCCCACTGCGATTCCAGGTTGATCAAACCCGCATGTGAAACCAGGCATTTGTACCGCGTCGTGGTGGCCTGAAGCCAGTTGGCAAGATGGCCTCCATAGCTGGCACCTCCAGCCGCCTGGCGCGCGGGGTCGATGTATCGAAACAGTCGCAGCGCCTCGTCGGCCGCTTCATTCAATTCCTCACCCGGAGTGGCCAGCGGGTCACCCTTGATGTTCTGGGCGAATTTCTCTCCAAAGCCGGTAGACCCCGTGTAGTTGGTCAGCAGCAGCACATAGCCGGGCGACGCGAGCAGATGATAATTCCAACGCAGAAAGAACTGATCCTTCCACATGCCGTGCGGCCCACCATGAATCAGCACCAGCAGCGGGTACTTCTTGTTCTCGTCAAAGTTGGGCGGAGTGATCAGCAGATTGTGGATCATCCGGCCTTTCTTCGAAGTGAAGTAGAAGTGTTTCGGGGCCGAAAGATCCATATCGGCAACAGCAGCATCCGTGAAGTGGGTGAGTGCTTTTGAAGTCCCCTTGGCAACATCAAGCGAATGAATCTCAGCAGGGTGCGTAGCACTGTCAAAGTTGGCAAAAATCGTATTGCCACCGATGGCGATACTCGAATAGCTGCCATTGCGCTGGGGATGCTCGTTCAGACTGCCTCCATCGGCGGAGATTCGAAAAAGCTTGCCAAGGCCAGCTGCGTCAGAAGCAAAATAGATGGATTTGGAATCAGCCGTAAAGACAAACCCATCGACAGAATGATCAATCGATTCGGTGATCGTCTTCGGCACCCCACCCTGCGGCCAGGCAATGCTAGCCAGACGATTGATGCTGTAGGTAGCGTTGTTCACCCCTTCGCGGCTCTCGGTTACATACAGTGCTTTACCATCCGGGCGGAACTTCGGGCTGCCATAAGAATAAGCTCCGGCGCTCAAGGGTTGCGGCTCCCCACCAGCCGCCGGCACCAGAAAAATCTTCGTCTTCACATTGGCAAAAGCAGCCTCATGGCGATTGATGTCTGATTGAAAAACAATAGACTTCGAATCCGGCGTCCACACCGCGCTGAGGTCTTCGCCCGAGTTGGCCAGAGGTGCTGCCATTCCTGGCGTAGAGGCCCACTTGCTGCCTGCCAGAATATCTTTGGGCACAGCACCGGGGCTGTCTGCCATCACAAAGATATGCGCGTGCTTTTGATCAATCCAGTGGTCCCAATGCCGCACTGGGAACGATTCGTAGACACGCGCATTAGACTTGCGAGTGGCACCCTCTGATTGAACCATCGCCGTGAACAGAAGCTGCTTTCCATCAGGAGACCAGCGTGGGTCTGAGGCCCCACCGGGCAGGCTCGTATAGCGTTGAGCCTCACCACCGCCACTCAGATCAAGAACGTAAATCTGCGAATCAGTGTCGCCATCGCGTGTAGTCGTGAAAGCGATGCGCTTGCCATCAGGAGACCAGCTGGGGCTGGCTTCCGAAGCCCTCGTATGCGTGAGCTGACGCGGAGCAGCGCTGCCATCCCCCGGCACCAGCCAAAGGTCTGAGCTTTGATCTTTGGCATCATATGCGGGCTGGATCACAGAGAAGACAACCCACTTGCCATCGGGCGATGGACTCGGGGCACCCACCCTGGGCATGAGCCACATCGACTCGTGTGTGATGGTCTTTTTTGCCCATAGTGTTGTCAGGGCGAGCAGAGTGAGAACTAGGAGGCGCATGTTTCCTTATATAACTAATAGGATGGACTATCAGGATCTGGCTGCTTTGGTGGATTATCATCTGTCGAGCCCATTGATGACAGAAGAACAGGTGCATGAGGGGTGCATGCGTGGTCAGGCTTATCAGGTGAGGAGTGTGGTGGTGAGGCCGTGCGATCTCGATCTCGCCAAAGAGTGGGTGTCGACGCCACTTCGTCTGGCAAGCCGCACCAGTGCTGCACCAGGAGACTCGACAACCGCCGTCAAGCAGTTTGAGGTACGCGACATGTTGCGGCGTGGTGCCGTCGATGTCGAGGCCAAGGTGTCTTTGCCCAAACTGATGAGCCGCCAGTTCCAATATGTCGAGATTGAGCTCATGCAGTTGCTCAAGACCTGCGAAGAAGGTGGGGCAACGCTCACCGCAAGTGTCGATGCCAGTGTGCTCGATGAGGAGCGTCTGCTGATTCTTTGCAAGATGGCCAAGCGCAGTGGAGTCTCGATGTTGAGCGCCAGCGAGTACCGGGCAGAACAGGTAGAAAAGATCATCGCCAAATGCGCTCCATATGTAACTTTGAAACTAATGGTGGACGGTAAGAGTCTGGATGAAGTGCTTGCACTAAAGCAGATGGGGGTGGCACGATTTGGGGTCAGGCATCCAGGCCCGTTGCTGGATGCCTGGAAGCTCCACCTTGAAGCATTGAAGGAGGCCGAGAAGCCCTCCGATGCGGTGTTAAGCTAGGGGACGTTTCCTAACTTATGTCTACGCGCGCGGCATTGCCCAAAGTTTGCATCGCTTTGGGTTTACCTACAGTCGAAAAACTGCTTGAGCAGGCAGATAAAGAAGTCGCAGCAGGCGAGCGATTTCTTGAGTTTCGGCTCGACTATTTGAACCGGCCCGAAGCTGGCCTTAAGGCAGTGTCTGCCTTTCTTGAAAAGCATCCCGATGTATCGCTATTGGTAACTTGCCGCCGGCATCAGAACCATGGCAAATACAACGGCGTGATCGACGATCAGATGAAGATTCTCGATGCAGCGATTGATGCCGGTGCCCACGCTATCGACGTCGAAATCGAAACGGCTGAAAAGACAATTGCCCGCCTCGAGCACATGCGTGCCAAAGCCCACCTGATCGTCAGTTGGCACAACTATGAAGGCACTCCGCCTCTCGAGCCCGTGTTGCGCCGGATGATGAAAGTGCCGGCCGACGCCTACAAGGTAGTAACAACAGGCAAGAAGCCAAGCGACGCCTCAAAGGTCCTGGCACTGCAGAAGGCGCACCCCAAGGTGCCCATGATTCTGCTTGCCATGGGTGAGGCAGGTTTCCCCACGCGTGTGCTGTGCAATGCGCAAGGCAGCATCTATACCTATGCCGCACCAAACTCTGTAGAAGGCACTGCCCCTGGTCAGGTGAGCGCAAAGGTCTTGCGCCAGCTTTACCGCATTGACAAGTTAACCAAAAACGCAAAGGTCTATGGAGTCGTAGCCGACCCTGTGCGGCACTCGCTCTCACCCAATGTCCATAACCGCGCGTTCCAGGCCAAGCGTCTCGACGCCGTGTATCTGCCATTCCTCGTGCAGCCCACCCAGCTCAAGGATTTCCTCGGAATGTGCGAAGCCTTGCCCGTGCAGGGCTTCAGCGTAACCATCCCCCACAAACAGCGAATTCTGAAATACCTCGATGTTGTAGACCCGCTGGCAAGGCGTATCGGTGCCGTAAATACGGTATGGAAGAAGGCGGGCAAGTGGCGGGGAACCAATACTGACGCAGGTGCGGTAACCAAACCACTAGGCAAGCGCATCAAGTTGAACCGCAGCACCGTCTTGCTGGTAGGCAACGGTGGAGCAGCGCGCGGAGCAGCCTTCGCCCTGGCTGATGCCGGCGCCAAAGTTGTGATCACTGGCCGTAATTCAGACCGTGTGCGTGCGTTTGCGAAATTGTGCGGGGCAGAGGCCGTAGTCAAAGATCAGCTCAACGGCCGCAAATTCGATGCGATTGTTCATGCCACTCCCATGGGAATGTGGCCACACACCAAAGAGTGCTTCTTTGATGGGGCGCTACCCTCAGATCTTGTCTTCGACATGGTTTATAACCCGCTTGAGACAGAGTTGCTCAAGCGCGCTAAAGCGCAAGGCTGCGCGGTGATCCCGGGGCTGGAAATGTTTTTGGCCCAGGCCGCTCAGCAGTTTGAGATCTGGACGGGTGAAACCGCACCGGCAAGTGTGATGGAGAAGGCGGCACTGGAGGCTTTACTGAAATGAAGCGTCGTGAGATGTTGATTGCGGCGATCGCTGTGGCTCCACTCAAGGTAGAGGCACAGGAGGAAGATCTGGTGGCACGCGCGCGCAAATCGATGGAGTCCAATCGCGAGGCGATCAATAAGGTGAAGCTGCCGATGGCCACCGAGCCGGCATTCAGTTTTAAGGCTTAAGAATTATGGCGATTGCAGGTGATGACGTTTTCTTTGCTTCTGCCGCCGAGTTGAATGCGGGCTGGCGGAAGGGTGACTATTCGTGCGAGGAATTGACAAAGGCCTATGCCGACCGGCTCGAGCGCCTTGGGGGCTCCCACAACGCGCTGGCCTTGAGCCTGCGATCTGAGGCCCTGAAGAAGGCCAAAGATGTCGACGGCGAGCGCAAGCGTGAGCGCTTCCGCGGCCGCCTGCAGGGCGTTCCCTTTGGGGCCAAAGACTTGCTCGCATGGCCGAAGCATCCCACCACCTGGGGCGCAAAGCCCTATGCCGATCAGGTCTTTGAGCAGCCCGCGACGGTGCTCAAAAAGCTGGATGCGAAAGGCGCGGTTTTGGTGGGCAAACTCGCCATGATTCAGTTGGCCGGAGGCGGTGGCTACCGCTATCCAAAAGCCTCGCTAACCGGGCCTTGTTTGAACCCCTGGGACAAGACCAAATGGGCCGGTGGATCTTCCAGTGGTAGCGGTGCAGCAGTTGCCGGCGGGATGGTTGGCTTTGCCCTCGGTAGTGAAACCAGCGGCAGCATCCTCACCCCGGCAGCCTTCTGCGGAGTCACCGGCTTGCGGCCCACCTATGGTCTGGTAAGCAGAGCTGGTGCGATGGCCTTGAGCTGGACGCTCGATAAGGTAGGCCCTCTAGCTAGAACGGCTGAGGATTGCGGCATCATTCTCGAAGCGATTGCCGGAGGCGATGCCGAAGATCCCATGAGTGCGGGCAAGAGCTTCTACTATGCGCCGCAGTTTGCCAGGCCCATGAAGGATTACACCATTGGCTACGCAAAGGTGGATTGGGAAGAGTGGGCCGAGCCGGAAACCCGGCAGGCCTTCGCCGCGACGCTCGAAGTGTTTCGTAGCCTCGGCGTGAAGTTGAAAGAAGTAGAGTTGCCCGATTATCCTTATGGCCCGCTGGTAAGCACGATTCTTCAAGGCGAAGCTTCCAGCATTTTTGAAGAACTGATTGCCAGTGGCAAAGTCGATCAGATCGCCGATGCCAAGCAGGCAGCCGGGCTGAAGGCCGCAGGCGATCTACTCGCAAAAGACTATCTCAAGGCGATGCGAGTACGCAGCCTCTTGCAGGTTGCCTTCAGAGACTTTTTCTACGAGCTCGACATGGTAATCGCGCCCACACGCACAAGCGTGGCCAGCGGAATCGACGTCGCGCTCGATGCCCCCCGCGCAGCGGCACCGGCCGATAGAAAACGCGGCATCAGCGGCCATATTCCAGCCGGAAATCTGGCAGGCTTACCCGCCCTCTCCATGCCTTGCGGCCTGGTCGGTGGATTGCCCGTTGGAGTCACTCTGATGGGCCGGGCCTTTACCGAAAACGCACTTCTGGCCGTCGGCCAACAGTTCCAGCAAAAGACAGACTGGCACAAGAAGCGCCCACAACTTTAGCCAGATTCAATCCTGGCGAAGAGCCATGGCTGGCGTGATCCCGGCGGCGCGAATAGCCGGGACGAGTGTAGCCAAAAGAGCCACTCCCCCGAGCAGCGCAATTGCTCCCGCATAGCTAACTGTGTCCCAGGGGCTGATTTCAAAAAGAAAGCCACTCAGCAGGCGCGCCATGCTGAACGCCCCGGCAAGCCCCAGGACAAGACCAACCCCCACCAGACGCAATCCCTGCCCCAGGATCAATTGGATGAGATCAACAGAGTTTGCTCCAAGGGCACGCCGCACGGCAAACTCGCGGCCTCGTTGACCCACCAGATAAGCCTGCACGCTGAAGATCCCAACTGCAGCAAGAAGCGCTGCAACGGCCGCAAACAAACCGATCACCTGACTTCGAAAGCGGGGATAAGCAAGTGTTGAGTCATACATAGCCTCCATCTGCTCAAACTTAACCGGCATTGTAGGACTTGCCTCGCGCAGCAATTGACGAATCTTTTCCGCCAACGCCTTTTCATCAAGCGACGAACGATTCGATATTCGCGCAATGATCGAGGGAGACTTTCCCCAGCCCTGAGTCGATGAAACAAAGATTACCGATGGTGCCGCATGGCTGGGATCCTGCCAGCGAGTATCACCTACAACTCCCACAATTTCCATCCACGGGGCTCTGCTGTTGATCCGGATTCTCTTCCCGATGGGAGACTCTCCCCGAAATTCCTTTCTTGCCAGCGTTTCATTGATGATGGCCACATTCGGTCGCTCGGGAAGATCGCTTCGATCAAAGTCACGCCCAATGCGAATTGGAATTTGAAGGGTCTTAAAGTAGCCCGGCGTTACCGGATGCAGCTCTGCCTGGGCCGACTCTCCGGGTTTCGCCTGCGGCCGCCCCTGTATCAAGAAGTCTCGTGCCAGACGAGGCTCCCGCCCCATCGGAAGATAAGCCACACCCGCCGCTGCGCTCACCCCGGGCACTGCCCGAAGGCGGTCGAGAAAATCCAGATACACCGTGCTTCTCTCATTCAAGTCGTTGGGGTTATCATCGCGGACAACATATTCCGTCTTTGCCACCAGCACGCGCTCTGTTGTGAAGCCGAGGTCTACCTGCTGCAGCGCTTCGAAAGACCGTAGCAGTAATCCTGCCGTGATCAACAGCATCACCGAGAAGGCCACCTCAGCAACAATCAGGAAAGACCGGAGTCTTGCCCCACCCTTCGATACCGTTGCCTTGTTCTCGCCTTGCTTCAAAGAGTGGATTGGATCAAGCTGCGATCCCTGCAATGCCGGTACCAGACCAAAGAAAATCGTCGACAGCAAAGTGAGTGCAAAAGCGAAGACAAGCACGCCTCTATCCATCCGCACCTCGTCGATGCGAGGAAGGCCGGCAGGAGACCAGGCTCCAATCCCTTGTATGAGTGCATACGCCAGAAGCAGGCCCGCTAGTCCAGCCGCTACAGCCAGAACTGAACTTTCTGTCAAGAGCTGCACTGCAACGCGGCTGCGGCTTGCGCCCAGCGCGGTGCGCAGTGCCATTTCGCGCGCCCTGCCCGTAGCACGCGCCAGCAGGAGGTTTGCAATGTTTGCGCAACCAATGAGCCATACAACACCAACAGCAATCATCAGTACCCACAAGGTAGATTTGAGCTTGCCCGTAAGCAGATCCTGAAGCGTACTAAGATTCACCGACTTGAAGCGATTTTCGGGATGAAGGTTTGCGAGATTTTGGCCAATGGTGCGCATCTGTGCCTGCGCCATCTTCAAATCAACACCCGCCTTAAGCCTGCCAACAGCCTGATAGTTGTAGAGGCTGCGATTAGTGCCACCACTCTTCGTGTTCCAGGGCACCCAAAGATCAGCCGCCCCAGGATAGCGGAATCCCGGTGCTGCCACCCCAACCACCAGCAGGGTGCTCCCGTAAACCTGGATCTCTTTTCCAATCGCTGCGGCCGCACTGCCAAACTGCGTCTCAGCCCAGTGATGAGCTACCACCGCAACTGAAGGCTGAGCTTCGTCTGCCGGTACGTCCTGCTTCAATAGCAAGCGCCCCGCACTTGGACTTTGACCAAACACCTCAAAAAATTCGGCTGAAACAAAACGGGGATTCGTAAACAAAGCGCGGTCCCCAACACTACTGGCAGAATCGTCCCCACCGTAACTCACGGCCATCTTGTCGAAAACACTGTTTTGGGCTTGCCAGTCAAGGAAGTCGGGGCCCGAGACGTCCTGGCTGATGCGTCCTGTATTGGTCCACAACGTTTCCAGTGAGACGATGCGTTCGGCAGCCGGATAGACGAGCGGATGCAGCAGCACCGTATTGATTACCGAAAAGATTGCGATATTCGCCCCGAGGGCGAGAGCAAGTACGGAAACAACCCCGCACGAAAATCCCCAGCTTTTGCTGAGTGTGCGAAGGGAGAAGCGCAGGTTTCGCAAGATTTCTTCCAGGATTGAAATTGAATTCATCAGGTACACCTCTTCTACAAACAGAGTCTTGTTGCCAATCTTGCGGTGCGCTTCTGTCAGCGCCTCCTGTGCATTCATCCCCCGGCGGATGTTCTCCTCCGTTTGCATGTTGAGGCAAAACTGTATTTCTTCATCGACAAGTGCCGTCCACTTCCGGCGCTGAAGAAGGGCTGCAAGCTTCGAGATCAATAGCCGAATTCGATACATGCAGGCAACCTCTACCGGGTGGAGTTGAGAACGCGGCCAATGAAGGCCGACATCTGCTGCCAGCTTTTCTCTTCGAGGCTGAGTTGCTTGCGTCCCTGTTTTGTTATGGAGTAAAAGCGCGCCTTGCGGTTGTTCTCAGAAGTACCCCACTCGGACGAAATCCAGCCGTTCTGCTCCAACCGCATCAGCGCGGGATGGAGAGTGCCATATTTCATCTCGAGCAGTTCTTCAGAAACCTGTTCAATGCGCTTTGAGATGGCCCACCCGTGGAGCGGGCCCAGCGTATCCACAGTCTTTAGCACCAACAAGTCGAGTGTGCCCTGCAGCAAGTCTGCCTTCTGTTTTCCCATCAAACGCTCCTATTGTCTCTCTATAAAAGAATAGGCGCACTCCTATAGCTTGTCAATAGGAAGCCTCGACAAGTGGAGTTTTGAATTGGCTGGCTGAGGGCTACTTCTTCGGATAGCCCTGCCAAACGTACTCAAGCGCCAGGGGAAGCGTTTGCGCCTTCACGCTGCGGTCGCAGTGCGATGCGTTGCGAGCAAAGACAAACTGGTAAGGATAGCCCTTATCGGCAAGCACCATAGCCATCTTCTCGTTGGCCAGAACCCAGTCGTGATAGGCATCACGGGTGATCAGGTTATCGCGATCACTGATGTGCATCCAGATGCGTAGCGGCTTCTTGGGGCTGTTGGGAATGATGGTTTCGTGGAAGTCCCAGGCACCGTGTGGAGTCTCGGCGTTGTAAGGCCACTGCTGGTAGACATAGGTGCCGGAGTAGCTCAGCACACGATGATAGAGGTCGTTGCGATACCAGGCCATAGCCATGGCGGCCGAAGCTCCAGAGCTGCAACCCATTGTGGCGCGGGCATTGGGATCTTTGGTCAACTTCACATTGGCCTTCTGCTCCACCAGCGGCAACACTTCCGTTTCGACAAACTGCGCGTAGAGGCCCGACATTGTGTCGTACTCCAGGCCGCGCTGGCTGCCCTGAGCATCGCCACTTCCATTGGCAATAGAAACAGCGATCATTACCGGCACACGCTTGGCGGCAATCAGGTTATCGAGCGTCGTAAAGAGCATACGGTCCGGTCCATCGGCACCCACAATCAGAGGAGCAACAGTGCCAGGTACGTATTGCTTGGGCACATAGACGGCAACCTTGCGGCTGTAAGGCTTGGGGCCGCTCTTCACCAGCAGCTTGCTTGGGTCTGCAGGATCAGGAACGCCGAAAGTGCCAGGCTCACGGGCGATGCCGGGGTAAATCTTGCTGTCGGTCGATTCCATAGTGAACTCAATGATCTGGCCCTGCGGGACACTCTCGTTCACGACTGTTTCAGGAGCGGCCGGGTGCGTCGGGCCGATGATGAAATTGCCATTCTGCTTGGGTGAGGGCACAGTGCCATCGGGCAGTTCCTTGGCCTTCACGTAACCAGGAGTGTTGGGGTCGCGTGTGGGTGGCTGAGGCCGCGGCGGCCTGGCAGGGGCGGGTGCTTGTTGGGCAAAAGCTACGGTGCAGAGCAGGAAAAGCAGATGGATCGGACGAAACATCCCACGATCTTATCGCAGACCCTGGCTTTGGCATTGCGCTGCTCTACGTGGAAGCTGAGTCCGAGTGAATTCATACGCGTGAGGTTTCAGGCAGCTATGATTGTGTGGTGTGGAAGCCGCCTTGTTACTAGAAATCCGTTTGCTGGGCGACTTTCTTGTTGCTGTTGACGGAAAGCTGGTAGACGAGGCTCTCTGGACTCGTCGCAAGGCCAAAAGCTTAATCAAGCTCCTGGCTCTGGCACGCAAGAACGAGATGGGACGCGAAGAGATCTTTGATGCCCTGTGGCCAGAGCTGAACGGAGAGCAGGCTCTCAATAGCCTCAATAAAGCTCTGCACACGGCCAGGCGCGCACTGGAGCCAGAGCTTAAGGCCGGACTTAGTTCCAGCTTTCTCCTGACACAGGATCAACGTGTTGCACTGCGCGCGCCGGGAGGCCTGCTGATCGATGCCTTTCGGTTTGAAGAGCAGGCACGCGCTGCCATCGGATCTTTGGATAAATCACAGATTCGCGAAGCGCTTTCTGCCTACACCGGTGATTTGCTTCCTGAAGATCGTCTGGAAGACTGGACGACGATCTATCGCGAGCAACTCTCACATCTGCATCAGGAGCTGCTGCTTTGTCTTTCGCGAGTAGAAGAAGGCAATGGGGATTTGCGTGCGGCGATGGAATGCCTGGTGAAGGCCGTGGCCGTTGAGCCCGGCAATGAGCAAGCCCAGCGCGAGTTGATGCGGCTTTATGCCTCCACCGGCAGCCGGCATCTGGCGCTCAGCCAGTATCGAGTTCTGACTGAGAAATTGCGCCGGGACCTCGATGCCGAGCCCGAAGCCGCTACCGTGCAATTGCACGCGCAGATCCTCGAAGGTCAGGTTGCTCCGGTGCCAGTTCCGGTTGCCGCAGCAAGCCGAAGATCCTTTCTGCTGGGAGCGGCCGCACTTGGAGTTGGAGTCTACCTGGCTCGGGACAAGATTTGGCACAGCAAACCCAATTCACTGGCCGTGCTGCCCTTTGCTACCGACGGTGACGAGCAACTGGAATACCTGGGCGATGGTTTGAGCGAAGGCCTGATCGATAGCCTGTCTCAGATTCCAGACCTTCGAGTGATGGCGCGAAGTACGGTATTCGCTTATCGAGACAAAGCGAAAAGTCCGAGGGAAGTTGGCAATGCAGTGGGCGCGGGGGCAGTGCTGACGGGGCGAGTGACTAAGCCACCTGTGGGCGCGCCACAAATCACAATCGAGTTGGTGGACGCCGCAGACGGGGCGCGGCTCTGGGGAAGCCGCTACAGCCTCGACTTTGCAAGCGTGCCGTCTCTGCAAGCGAAAGTAAGTGCAGAGGTGGCTCGCGTGCTGTCACGCAAGCTCGAAGATCTGCAAGTACAACGCCTTGCCCGCCGGTCTTCGGCCAGCCCCAAAGCCTATCAGCTCTACCTCTATGGCCGTTATCACTGGAACAAACGCACCAGAGCCGAGTTCTTAAAGGCGATTCCCTTCTTTGAGCAGGCCACACTTGAGGATCCGAATTATGCCCTTGCCTACGCCGGCCTCGCCGACTGCAATGGCCTCTTGAGTTTTGATGGCGGCCAGACGCACGAGTACATGCCGAAGGCGCGCGCTTTTGCCGAGAAGGCGATCGCCATAGATGAACAGTTGGCCGAGGGACACACATCCATGGCAATGGTTGAGGCTCTCTACGGATGGCATTGGGCCAAGGCTGAGGCCGAGTTTCGCCGGGCGATTGAGCTAAACCCGGGACATGCTACCGCCCATCATTGGTACGCCGTTCATCTGAATGCGCAAGGCCGTCGTGCCGAAGCAGATCCGGAGTTTCGCCGTGCCCTGGACCTCGACCCGATCTCGCCGATCATCATCACCAATTCCGCCTACCCGGCGCATTACGCCCGCGATTACAAATCTGCAATCGAGACTTACAAAAAAGCTCTGGCCATTGATCCGAATTTTGTCCCGGCGCATAAAGGGCTGATGCTGGCCTACGAACAGACCCGCGACCACAAACTAGCGCTCGAAGAAGCACTCGCATTTCTGAGATTGGCAGGCGATGCAACTTTGGCTGCAATGGTGCGGGCGGCGGCGGACTACCCAGCTGCAATCCGCAAATGGCAAGCCGTACTTGAGGAGCAAGCCAGGGCAGTCTACGTAGCTCCGATGGTGTTGGCCGATCTTGCAGCCCGGAATGGAGACCGAGAGGCCGCCTTTCGCTGGCTAGCTCAGGCGCTGGAAGAACGAAGCGCTCCCTTGGTTTACCTCAAAGTGGACCCGGTTTACGATCGGATTCGCGATGACAGGCGTTTCGCGCAGATTTCTTCAAAACTCTATTCGGCTTAGTTTCAATCACTTCCGTGCCTGGAAGTGATTTGGAAGTGGCATGGATCACAGGTGGCTCCGCTTTGGAAAGGCCATTTGCGAGGCTGTGCTCACCGATGTTAATTTACGCCTCATTTCTAGTGCGCTGTTGGACCAAGCCCGACGGCACCATCTCGATTCATGCCGAACATGTCCAATCCGGCGAGCATTTCAAATGTGACGATCTGGCCACACTGAGCGGATGGATGGAATCTGTGCGGCAAAGCAGCAAGGCTGAGCCAGACGCTGAAGAGATGGAGCAGGACTAGTGACTACGGACACGTGGGCTGCTTATCTTCATCGCATGAGCCAGGGCGACAGCAGCGCACTGAGCGAGTTTTATGACGCCTCCTCAGGCCTTGCGTACACGGTTGCGCGGCGCATGGTGGGGGATCCAGGAGACGCGGAAGAAGTGGTTCTCGATGCATATCTCAAGATCTGGAAGGCAGCCGGCCGCTACGATTCGGCACAGGGAAGCGCAAAGACCTGGCTGCTGACGATTGTGCGCCGGGGAGCGATAGACCGGTTGCGAAAGCGGCGGGATCACGTCTCGATAGGGCCAGAACACCTACCGGTGTGGATCGATCACAAGCCAAACCCGGAGCTAGCCTATGAGCTTTGCGAGCGGGGGGTGGCAGTGCGCCGGGCGATGAGCGAGATGCCGGCAAAGTGGCGGCAAACGCTCGAGCTCGCTTATTTCGGGGGAATGACACAGATAGAAATCGCCGAGGTGCTGGGCGAGCCGCTGGGTACGGTGAAGACGCGCGTGCGCAGTGGGTTACTGAAGCTGCGGCATTGTCTTAGCGATCTGGTCTACGGGTGAGGGAGCCGCCTTACAGAACCCTAACCAAGCTCAGGCCGGTAATTCAACTTCGATCTAAATGTTATCGTATGGGGCATGATTGAGAGCCGTTTTTCTCCAATGGTGGATGAATCCGTATGGCGCAGATTTGCCGATTATCGAGCCCTCAGCATTACCGTTACCGGCTTCCATCCAGAAGCACCCATCGCTGCGTATCCGATCCGCCCTGCAGCTTGGGCAGATGCCCACATCGCGGCCTGGCATCAGGCCTTTAGAGACTTCGGAGCCAACCCCAAACGAACCCCGCCTTCTGTGGACAGCCTCCTGCGCCGCTACTGCAAGGACAATGGCTTGCCATCGATCCACCCCGTTGTCGATCTCTACAACGCCGTAAGCCTCACCTGGGGAATTCCCGCCGGCGGTGAGGATCTGGCCCTCTACCAGGGCAGCCCGCGACTGGTGCTTGCCGATAGTTCAGAAGGATTTGATACCTCCCGCGATGGCCAGCCAGTAGTTGAGGCTCCCGAGCCGGGCGAGGTCGTCTGGCGTGACGATGCCGGCGTAACCTGCCGGCGATGGAACTGGCGGCAATGCAAACGAACGGCAATTACGGAATCCACAGTTGATTTCTGGTTTGTGCTGGACCGGTTGCCGCCGATGGAGCTGGATGACCTCCACCGGGCAGGCGATAGCCTGACGAG
>CANGVB010000005.1 GCA_947456995.1 Bryobacteraceae bacterium
AACGATGACGGCTACGATCTCGCAGACCTTGCCAGCTTTGCCGTCGATGGCCTGAACCTCCGTCAGGTCACCAATCGCAATTCTCCGTCTGTGATCAATGCCGTATTCAATGCAAGAAACTTCTGGGATGGCCGTGCCAAAAATGTATTCAATGGCAACAGCCCGTTCGGCACTGCCGATACCGAGGCCGCAGTTCTTGTCTATCGCAATGGCCAACTGCAATCGGAGAAAGTAAACTCCACCAAAGCAAGCCTTGCCTCACAAGCCGTTGGCCCACCCACCAATAATGTCGAGATGGCCTATGACGGCCTCAAATGGCCCACCCTTGGCCAGCGAATGCTGAGCCTCCGGCCGCTGGCCAATCAGCGCGTAGCGGAAGACGATAGCGTTCTCGGCCCGTTTGTTAACGCGAGCGGTAAAGGCCTGCATCCCTCCATCACCTACGGCAGCCTCGTGCAGACCGCTTTCGAACCCGAATACTGGCAGTCGCCAGAAGGCCGCGATGGCTTCTCGCAGGCTGAATCGAACTTCGCATTGTTCTTCGGACTCGCCCTGCAGCAGTATCAGTCCACGCTAGTGTCGGATGATTCTCCCTTCGACCGTTTCGCCGCAGGCGATCCCGCTGCCATGACCCAACAACAGATCAATGGCCTCAACCTCTTTCGAGGCCGTGCAGAATGCAACACCTGCCACAGCGGCCCTGAATTTACAGCCGCCTCGATCGGTGCATTGCTGAACAATGGCGGCCGTGGCGGCCCGCCTAATGCCGGGCCGGATACAGGCTTCTTCCGCACCGGAGTCACTCCCCGTGAATGGGATCTGGGGCTTGGTGGCGTCGACGATTTTGGCAACCCCCTCTCCAGAAATCCGAATGCCCCTAACGTCCAGGGTGCCTTCAAAACTCCCGGCCTTCGTAACGTCGAATTCACCGGCCCTTACTTCCATAACGGCGGTCAGGCAACCCTCGAACAAGTGATGGAATTCTACAATCGTGGCGGTGATTTTCCAGCCGGCGGATTGGGCCCCAACGTCCGCCGCCTCAACCTGAATGCCAATGACCGCGCAGCTCTGGTTGCCTTTATGAAGGCCCTGTCTGATGATCGAGTCAAGTTCCAGCGTGCTCCCTTCGACCATCCGGAACTCTGCATTCCCAACGGCCACACCAGTACGGCTCAGACGTCCGATGCTCGATTTACTCTCAGCGCCGATGAGAACTGGGTTGCGATTTCTGCAACCGGTAAAGCCGGCACGGATGCGCCTCTCCAGACATTTGCTGAAATGCTCGAAGGCGTTGGTAACGACGGCTCACGAGCCAACCACCTTTCTCAAGCCTGCCCGGTCAACCCGGCAAATTGAGATAACCCCGGCAAGCGGGCGAGCCACATCGACACTTCACCAGCGGATAAGTACCGCGGATCCGGTAGTCGATAAACAATTCCTCGCCCGCTTGAATTCGTCTCAGGCTCACCAGCCAGACATGACCCCGCCCAACTTTGGCATAAAGATTCGGCTCACAGCTATGGTTGATGTATTCTGCGCCGCTGCCACCGATTGCTCCATCGAGGCCATAATTCTTAGTCAACGCAAAGATGTAAAGGTTGGGCCGAATCATGCGCCGCTGCACTTCGGTACGGTCAATCCGCTGTCCGGTGTATTCAATCACCCGGCGTCTGCAAGGGATGTCGCTCCTGGCATAAACACCCCAACGATGCACCTCAGATGGCCCGTATCTCAAAGGAAAGAGGCAATCCTTGCGCGAAATTTTAGGCACGGCATCCGGGCCTCCAGGCATCAACACTTCCCGCACAAATGCGGTTAGTTCCCGCTTAGACCTTGCCAACAATGCCCCCCTGTTTTTGTGACCCCTTGACGTTGCCTTCTGGGGTCGAACCGGTCTTTTGGTTATCGCCTATGATTACAGAAGGTTGGTTGTTGGGGCTGCTAGGCCAAGGAATACCACCGCCACCACCGCCCACTTTTTGCCCTTGCTTGCTCCCTGGGGCACCCTTGCCGCCATAGCCATCATAGCCACCACTCTTTATTCCCCCTTGCTGCCCCTGACCCGTCTTCCAGCCCTGGCCTCCGTCCTTTTGCCCTTGCTGGCCTGGACCCGACTTCCAGCCTTGCCCACCGTCCTTTTGTCCTTGCTGCCCTGGACCCGTCTTCCAGCCCTGGCCTCCGTCCTTTTGCCCTGCGGAATTCTTAATCTCGCTCTCCTGCTTGCCTTCAAAAGGGGGAGGTTCATAGCCACCCTTCATATAGTTTGGGCTGGCGGGATTGTAGTATCCGAAAGGATCCCAGGAATTATTCATCGGGCTACCGCCCTTCTTGCCACTCCCTTTGCCAGAGTTGTCCACAGATGGCAGGGTGAGCTTCATGCTGGGATAGGGGTCATAGCAGAGTAGGGTGTTTAGCGTCTGTCCGCCGGCGTCTACCCGCCCATCTGCAAAGCCAAGTGCAGCTTGCTGAAACTTAATGATTGCTGCGTTAGTTAAATTCCCGCAGAGAGCGTCAAGAACCAATTCCTTGCTGGGCCCTCCCTTTGAAGCTGGTACACAATTCAGTAGATACTGAATTATCAAAACATCTTCAAAACGCTTCTTGCCAGCTTTACCTATAGATCCACTAATCGACTTGGGCATTGAGAACTCCTCCAGTTCCCAGCAAGTATATTCCTGGAGTTAGATCAATTCAAGGTCCTAAGGCTTTATCGCGAGGGTGGCAACTGTTGTTGGGCTTAACCGGTTCAACGGCGTTGCTGCCTCTTCCCACCAGTCTTCGTAAAGCCCTGCCAATAAGAATCCAGCCTTCATCTGCCCGCCAAGCTGTACCTCAAGCGAATGGCCAAACTCAAATGCCGCTCCTTGTGAGATCTCTTCTTTCCGCTTTGCACTCAGCCCGCGCTGCTCGACGTCGGAATAAGGCAGCCTGTATTGTGCAATCAGGTTTCCACTTAGGCCCGCCTCGGCATGATCAAAAAGAAAGAAACTCGGATTCAGAAAGCCTGCTAACAATCGGCCCCCTGGCCTCAATACCCGGTAGCACTCTCTCCAAACCACTTCCACATCGGGAACAAATACGTTCGAAGTCGGGTGGAAAATCAAATCGAAGCTTTCTTCCTGCAGCCGGGAAAGGTCTGCCATGTCCCCACGCATGCATTCGATCTCGAGGCCATCCCGGTCTGCCACCAGACGGTCCTTTAGAAGCTGTTCTTCGGATAAATCGAAGCTCACAACATTTGCCCCAAGCGCCGCCAGCACGGGTGCCTGCTGTCCTCCGCCTGATGCCAGACACAAGACCCGCTTCCCGTTCAACTCGCCCAGCCAATCTTTCGGCACGGCTCGCAGTGGAGTCAAAATCAAGTCCCAGTCGCCACGTCGTGCCCTCGAAATAACCTCAGAATCTACCGGGTTTGTCCAGCGGCTTCCCTCGAGCGACTCCTGATTCCAGGCCGCGCGGTTGTGTGCCAGGACATTCATTTATGTGTGGATTCCAGGCGCTTCGTGCCCAAGCGCCTCGACATACTCGATGTAGCTTCCCGGGTAGAGGCGTGGTTCCCGGTCGGTGCCGCTTTCCCCACCTAGTTCGAGAACATGAGATGCCAGCCCGCGCAGGAACATACGATCGTGCGATACGAAGATCATCGTTCCTTCAAAGTCTTTCAGGGCCTCAACCAGCATTTCTTTGGTTGCCAGGTCGAGATGGTTTGTCGGTTCGTCCAGTACGAGGAAGTTTGGTGGATGATAAAGCATCCTGGCCATCGCCAGGCGCGACTTTTCTCCACCAGATAAGGAGCGGATCTTCTTGTCCGCCTCTTCACCCGAAAACTGAAAGGCCCCGGCGAGTGTACGCAGTGACCCGATTGCATCCTTAGGGAAGTCGTTCTGCAACTGCTCGGTCACGGTCAAATCCGGGTTCAGGATATCGAGTGCCTGCTGCGCAAAGTAGCCCATCGTCAGGCTTGCGCCCAGCTTCACAATCCCCTTGTCGGGCTCGCTCGCTCCGGCAATCATCTTGAGCAGCGTGCTCTTGCCCGCACCATTGCGGCCCATCACTGCCCAGCGCTCTCCACGGCGAATCGTAAAGTTAAAGCCGTTGTAGATCACCCGCTGGCCATAGGCCTTGTGCAGATCTTCCATCACGGCCACAAGATCGCCAGAGCGCGGCGGAACCCTGAAATCAAACTTCACTATCTGGCGCTTCTTCGGCAACTCGATCTTCTCGATCTTGTCGAGAGCCTTGATCCGGCTCTGCACCTGCGCGGCCTTTGCAGCGTGAGTCTTGAACCGTTCGATGAAGCGCTGTTCCTTTTCGAGCATCGCCTGCTGACGCCCAAAAGCTGCCTGCTGATTCTTCTCGCGAATCGCGCGCTCCCGCTCGTAGAAATCGTAGTTTCCCGAGTAGGTAACCACTTCGCCTTCGTCAATTTCCAGAATCTTGCTCACGATGCGGTTCATGAATTCCCGGTCGTGCGAGGTCATGAGCAACGAACCCTTGTACTCTTTCAAAAACTGCTCCAGCCAGACAATCGACTCGATGTCCAGGTGGTTGGTTGGTTCGTCCATCAGCAATACATCGGGCCGCCCCAGTAGCACTCTGGCCAGCGCTACACGCATCTTCCAGCCGCCAGACAGTGCGCCCACATCGCCATCGATCTGGTCTTCTGCAAATCCAAGACCTGCCAGAACCTCACGCGCTTGAGCCTCAAGCGTATAGCCGCCCAGGTGCTCATACTCTTCCTGCACTTCGCCAAAGCGGTCGAGGATCTTGTCCATCTGGTCGGCCTTTTCGGGGTCTTCCATGGCATTTTGCAGATCCACCAGCTCATGATGCAAGTCGCCCACGCGGCCACTGCCTGCAATGGCTTCGTCCAGTACAGGCCTGCCCGCCATCTCGCCCACATCCTGACGGAAGTAGCCGATGGTTAGCTTCTTCGGCACTGAGATATCACCGTCGTCGGCGGTTTCCTCGTTCATGATCATCCTGAAGAGTGTGGTCTTGCCGGCCCCGTTCGGGCCCACCAGTCCCACCTTCTCGCCAGGGTTCAGCTGAAACGAAGCCTCAACGAAAATCAACTGCTTGCCGTACTGTTTTTGAATATTGGAAAAAGAAATCATCCGCTCTCCTAAGCTAGCATCCTGCTCAGGCCATTTCCTCCATAACCTCGCCAGAGTGCTGTTGGCTGCCCTTCTCATGCTCGTGATATGGTGTTATCAATGTCCCTCGAGCAGAAATCTTCGCACCCCCTGCGTCGCACGCTCGTCATCTGGGCATTTCTTCTAGCAGTCTTCCTCAACCCCATCCTGCCTCCTTTGTTTGCTTCTGAGTCCACGATGTCCTGCTGCCGCAAGAATGCGCGTCATGCTTGTTGCAATCGATATAACAAGACTCGTGTTCCCGTTTTTCAGGCCCAGCCGGGTTGTGGCAAGTCCTGCTGTCAGAAGGCGCTCTTCCCAGTTGCTGTGGATTTCGCAATTCTGGCCCCTGCTTCTCATTCAACTCCTTTGATCCAGTCGGCACAGATTTTGATTGCAGGTACTGGTCAAACTCTCGCCCATCCTCTCCCTGCTTTCCACTTTCAACGTCCACCTCCAGCCTTTCTTTCTCTCTAGTCGTTTCCAAAACAGCTTCAGATAAAGAAAGGGCATTCCTATGGCCGCTCATACCCATGGCCTTGTATTGCTATCCCTGTGCGCAGTTTCCGCGCTCGCACAAAACATTGGTGGATCCATTGCTGGACAAGTTCTCGATTCTCAAGGCCTCTCCGTCGAAGCCGCAAAGATCGAAATCGTAAATCTCAGTACCGGCTTAAAGCAAGCTATCTCGACAGACCGTACGGGTCGCTTCTTCGCCCCCAGCCTGCCTCAATCTACATATCAAGTGAGCGCTACCAAAGAAGGCTTTACCAGCACCACGGCAAACTCCGTACGTGTTGCCATCGGCGATACGCCCAATCTTCGCCTCGTTCTCTCACCCGCCACAGCCACCCAAACCGTCAACGTTGTTGCCGAGGTCTCCGCGCTCCGAACCGACACCCCTGAGCGAGGCTCCAGCTACAACGCAGCCCTGATGAACGACCTCCCGATGCTGGGCGGCGGTACGGGCCGAAACTTCCGCACCCAGGCCTACCTCACCCCCGGCGTCTCTCTCTCTACCGGCGCGCACCGCCCCTTCGCCGTCTCGGGTGCACGCAATCGCAACAACAACTACCTCGTCGATTCCAACGATTTCAATGAAGCCGAAGGCGGCCTGCTGATGGGCCGCGGTGCTTCAGAGCAACTCATCTCTACCGAAGCCATCGACGGCATGCAAGTTCTCACGCACAATTTCAAGGCTGAACATGGCCGTCAGAATGGCTCGGTGGTCTCGCTCATCACCAAGCGCGGTGGAAACGATTTCCACGGTCTCGCCTATGACTACTTCCGCAACGACAAACTCGATGCGCGCAATACATTCGATCTGGTTCGCCCTCCCCTCCGCGCCAACAACTTCGGGTACAACTTCGGTGGCCCCATCCGCCGCAACAAAACCTTCTTCTTCGTCAACAACGAATGGAATGTTCGGCGCACTACCAGCCCGGCCACGATCCAGACGCTCAATGCTGCACAAAAGGGCCAGGCTGTTAGTTCCATCGCCGCTCTTGCCGCGCTTTATCCCGAACCCAATGTGCCCGGCACCAATCTCTACCGCGCCAACCCGTCTTCGGCCGTCGATCAGAACAGCCAGGTCTTCCGTGTCGATCATGAACTCACCCCAAGCCAGCGCCTCTTCTGGCGCACCACCCGCCTTAACGCCGTAAACAAGGGCGTCAGCGGAGCATCGTTCGCACGATTCGATTCCGGCGTCGGCCCCACCGGGCACTCGCTCCAGCACATCTGGACTGTTTCTCCCAACATCCTCAACGAAGCCCGTCTCAACTACACACGCTTCAATCTCAACGACACTTTCATCGACCCGGTCACCCTCGGCGATCCCGCCCGCAATGGGCTGGTTGGCACCGTAGCCGTCAACGGATTGTCCTCGCTGGGACACTTTGCCTTCATGGCCCGCCGCACTGCTCAAAACACCTTTCAATATGCCGATGACCTCAGTTGGAACAAAGGCAGCCACTCTTTCAAGTTCGGTGCCAATCTCCGCCGGCTCCAACTGAACAGCGGCACCTTCGCCCCTTCCTTTACCGGTGCGCTGCGCTTCAATTCCGTCACCGACTTTCTTGCCGGCCGTGCTGCATCTTACTCCCGCAACATTGGCAACCCGTATGTTGGCCTCCGCGCAACAGAGCTCAACTTCTATGCCCAGGACGACTGGCGCATCCATCGCCGCCTTACCCTCAACCTTGGCATCCGCTACGAATTCAACTCAGTGCCACGCGAAGTCAACGGCCTGATCGAAGAGCGCTATCGCTTCTCACCTGACTACAACAACGTCGCTCCTCGCCTCGGCCTGGCCTGGCAGATTGATAACTCGAACAAGACGGTTCTTCGTGTCGGCTACGTCATCTACTACAACGTCCTCGAACTCAGCTTCGTCGGGCTCACCCGTTTTAATGCTCCACGCATCCAGAACTTCAATGCGGCCAACCCCACCTTCCCCAACCCTCTGGCTACAGCACAGGCGGGCATTCCCACGGGTATCGTCAATCCGCAATCCAATGCACGCCAGCCCTATTCTCAACACTTAAACTTCGCACTCGAGCGGCAGATCTTCAATCCACAAACCACCCTGAGCGTTTCCTACGTTGGCACCCTGGCTCGCAAAATGCCCCGCGCTTCCCGCCCCAATGGCGGAGATGGCCTCACCCAATCCCTTCGGCCAAACCCATCCATCGGCGTCGTAAATGTACTCGAGACTGCCGCCAATTCCAACTACAACTCGTTGCAGATGAGCTTCCAGTCCCGCCTTGGCAAGCTCACCATGCGCAACGCCTATACCTGGTCGAAGTTCATTGATGAGGTGAGTGACTTTCCTAACTCCAACTCCGGCATTGATCGGGGCATCCTTGCTCTTGACGAAAACAACTGGCGACTCAACCGAGCCGTCTCCGACTTCAACCTCGCGCACGTTTTCTCCAGCGCCTTCAGTTACGATCTGCCCTGGGGCTTCCGCTTTCAGGGGCTGCTTTCGATGCAATCGGGCCGGCCCTTCACTCTCTACTCCGGCACAGATTCTCCCTTCGGCACCAACAACAATCGCCTCATGGCCATTCCTGCCTCACTCACCTACAATTCCAGTGATCGCCGAGCGATTACGGTTGATCCTGCGCTTCGTTCGCAACTCACCCCAGGGCGGGGAGTCTTTGGCACCCTTGGACGCAACACCGTCAATAGCGACAGCCAGCTCGGGCTCAATATCGGCGTCCACAAAAGCTTCACCATCACGGAAAGAACGCGGCTCGAGTTTCGGGGCGAAATGTTCAATCTCACCAACACTGTTAACTACAATCCAGCCGACGGTGTACTTAGTTCGCCCAACTTTGGGCAGGCACTCACCGCAGGCGACCCCCGCCAGATGCAGCTCGGCCTGCGTCTGAGCTTTTAAGGAGACTTTCATGCGAGCATCCTACCTTCTCATTGCTTCGCTGATTACGGCGGCCACCATTCCGGTGGCCTCCGTATCTTTTGAAAAAGAACCCCAGGCCCTTCACGGTGGCAAGACAGCCAAGAGCCCGAAATTCATTTCACGCCGGGCCCAAGGCCTCCTGAGCGTCTATACCGTTCCGGGCGAGCGAGGTGCTGATCTTTACTACACCTCCAGCAACGATTTGGGTGAATCATGGACTGAGCCACAGCGCATCAACAACATCCCTGGTGAGGTTTCAGACCACGGCGAGAACTCGCCCCAGGTCTTCCTCGCCCCCGACGAGATGACCCTTTACGCCTTCTGGAATTCCCGTGACCCCAAGAATCCAGGTGCCTCGCATATCCGCTTCTCCAAAGCCGGTGCCATGCAAACCGTCTGGTCGCCCGCGATCACGATTGACGATGATCCAGCCCCCAATTCTCATGGCTTCCAGGGGGCAGCGGTTGGCCCTGACGGCACTCTTTATTCGGCATGGCTCGACGGTCGCGATAAAGACGCCGCCAAGACTCACGACTACACTGCCGGTGCTTCCGCCGTCTACCTCACCACCTCAAAAGACAATGGCAAAACATGGTCTAAGAATCAGCGCATCGCTATCGACGTTTGCCCCTGCTGCCGTGTCAGCTTTGGCTTTACCGGTGGCCGCACCGTTGTCGCCTGGCGTGGTGTTGACGATGGGGATCTTCGCGACATCTACACCGCATCGTCATCCGACGCTGGCCTCACCTGGTCTAAGCCCAATCTCGTCAATCGCGACAATTGGAAGATCAAAGGTTGCCCTCACGTTGGCCCCAGCCTCGCGACGGTTGGCGACAAGCTCTTTGTAGTGTGGTTCAGCGAGGCCAATGGCAAGCCTGGCATCTTCTTCTCTTCCACCACCAACGGTACCGATTTCGCCCCCAAGCGTTCATTTTCTGAAGGCACCGTTGATCCGACACACCCCACCATCACTGCCTATGAGAATCGTCTCGCCGTGGCCTTCCAGGCGCGCGATGCTAAAGACAAAGACTCCTGGGGCAAAATGAATATCTACTATCGGGAACTCCAATCCAACGGATCCCTCACCCCACTCATCAAAGCCGGCGTCCCCAAAGAAGGGGCTGTAACCTACCCCACAATTGCCTTGGGAATGTCGGGACGCACCTTTCTTGGCTGGACAGAAACTCGCCCGGAAAAAGGCCCACAGGCCCTGCTCCTGCGAGGTCGACTCGGCAGCCGTTAGGCAGTCTTCGCAGCGGCTTTTCGAGGAACTGACGGCTGCGATTCCTCAAAGTCATGGATGGCTTCTTTCGTCAGACGGAAGCCATCTTCGTGATAGTCCTCATCTGCATTCACATCCCATAAATTGAATTCGCCGAGCTTCATGATGTTTCGCGAAGCCAGAATTCCCGTAAGCATGGAGTGGTCCTGGTTGTTGTATCGGTGCATGCCGTTGCGCCCAACACACTGCAGGTTTGGTACTTCTTCAGAAAGAAAGCGACGTACCGCAGCCACGGCCTCACCATAGGCATCGTCGTAAACCGGATAGGCTTTCTTTTCTCGGATTACCTTGCCGTCCATCACCTCAGCCGCTTTGGCGAGCCCAAGAATTTCCAACTCCTTGCCCGCCAGTTTCAACAGATCGGCATCGCTCGCGTTCCAGAGATCATCCCCTTCGAAAACAAAGTACTCGAGACCCAGGCAAGTCAACTCCGGGTCTGGCACCATCTCCGGGCTCCAGTTCTTGAAGTTCTGGATTCGTCCCACCCGAACCTCTTCGTCATGCACATAGATCCAGTTATCCGGGAAGGGATCTTTCATTTTCAAGATCACTGCCACCGTGATGAAGTCCCGATACCGCAAATTCTCAACGACATTCAGGTATTCCGGGCCCTTGGGTTCCAGGCACCGGATTAGCGTGCGCATCGGCATCGTGGTGATGAATTGATCAGCAGTCCAGGTTCTGCCCCCGGTCACTACCCCTCGTACGCCACCGCGGCTCCACAAGATTTTCTCTACTTCCTGGCCGTAATGAACGTTTCCCACCAATTCGGCCGTCTTCTCCCACATCATTCCCGGGCCAAGCCTGGGGTAGAGAAATTCGTCAATCAATGTCTTTAGCTGCGGCCCGGAAAAGCCAGGGATAAACTTCGCCAGTGTCGTCTTTACGAGTGAAATGATAGACAACCCGCGAATGCGCTGGGCTGCCCATTCCGCTGCAATCTCAGAGCACGGCATCCCCCACACCTTTTCCGTGTAGGTCTTGAAGAATCTCTGATAAAGACGCACACCGAAGCGGTTGATCAGCCAGGATTCAAGGTCCTTCTCATGAGGAATCGGGAAGCAGGCCGCCTTCATGTAGCTCAGCATGCTCAAGACAGATTCCCAAATCCCCAGCTTTAGAACAGTCTCCAGGGGCTCCAGCGGATAGCTGTAGTATTTGCCGTGGTAAAAAACCCTTGAGAGCCGCGGACGCAACAGAAGGTTCTCACCAAGAACGGTCCACCACATCTTCTCTACAACGGCTACTTTAGTGAAAAAACGATGTCCCCCAATGTCGAAGAGAAAGCCCTTGTAGCTCTCGGTTCGGGAGAGACCTCCGGCCTGGAAACTCTGTTCCAGGACGGTTGCGGAGCATCCGTGTCTGTGTAATTCGTAGGCCGCCGACAAGCCAGCGGGGCCCGCGCCAATAATTAGCGTTTGTGGTGCTACAACTTCCTGCAACTAGAATCCCTCAATTCTTAGCCCGGCAATCTGCCAAAAGCCCTTCGCGTAACCGCAATTTCGGTCTGGTCCGGACTTGTTAGAAATATGCCAGATCCTTAATATATCACCAGCGATCACTACCAGGCATCATTAAATCTTGAACCCCTACTCGCACTATGAGTTATCCTGCAATCGAATTGTTTCCAGTATTAATTTTGGGGGCAGGCTATACCGGCTCCCGTGTTGCTCGCATCCTTTCCGCTCAAGGCTACGGCGTAATGACATTACGCAGCTCGGATATCGATTTCAACGCTCCGGACGCCACCGCGCAACTGCTTCCTAAAGTCGCAGACAAGTGCCTGGTGCTTCATTCCATCCCGTCTTTGCCCGGTAACGCAGATGCCCGCTTTCTCGATGCACTGGGCAAAGCAAGCCGCATCGTTTACCTATCCACTACCGGCGTTTATGGCGGGGCTGAGCATGTCGACGAGCACACTCCCATTGCCCCTCGCAATCCGCGTGAGCAAGCCCGTGCCGATACAGAATCTGCTGTCTCAAGAGGCCCCTGGCAATCTCTGATCCTGCGCCCCGCTGCCATCTATGGGCCCGATCGCGGGGTCCACGTTTCGATGGCTCAAGGTGCCTACACTCTAAACGGGGATGGCAGTAACTACATCAGCCGCATCCATGTAGACGACCTCGCCCGCCTTGCCGCTGCTGCCCTTCTCTCGGATCTCACCGGTGCCTATCCGGTAGCGGACGAGCACCCCTGCACTTCGCGCGAAATCGCCGACTATTGCGCCGTGCGTTTTCAACTCCCGCCACCCGTAAGCGCGAGTCAATCGGATGTCCCCGTCTCCCGCCGGAACAACCGGCAGGTTGATGGCCGCGCCATCTTTCGGCTCCTGGGCCTGTCGCTTCTTTATCCTTCCTACAAAGAAGGACTCCAGTTAAACTCATCCAGATAGTCGCCGATGCCAAGAATTCCTAGCGTGATCGAAGGAGCTTACCTTCAAGACATCCTTGAACAACCGGATGCAATGCGCCGCACCACTCGGTCTCTTGCTGCCGCACACTTCCTCACCGCAGACGTACTCTCTCTCTGTACAAAAAACGCGATTGAACGCATTGTCCTTACCGGCATGGGTGCTTCTTTCCATGCCCTCCACCCGCTTCACATTCGCCTCACCCTGGCTGGCCATTTCTGTACGATGGTCGAGACTTCAGAAGCCATTCACTATCTGCCGGATCTTTTCAGCAAAAACACTCTCACTGTTGCTGTGTCTCCGTCCGGCGAAAGCGCCGAGATCGTCCGCCTTCTCTGCGACGACTATCTCAAGGGTCCGCTGATTGGTGTCACCAACACTCCCGGCTCAACACTGGCCAGACTATCCAGCCTGACGCTGCTCACTGAGGCTGGACCAGAATCCACCGTATCCTGCAAGACCTACCTCGCTGGCCTTTCGGCACTCCATTGGTTAGGCGCAATCTTCCTCAATGAGAAGCCCAGCCTGACCGCCCAGCACCTCGACGACGCGGCAGGTGCAGTTGAGACCTACCTCAATCAATGGAAGGCTCATATCGCTTCCCTGCATGATGAGCTTGAAGGCATCGAGCAAATCTTCATCACCGGCCGCGGTTACAGCCTTGCCACCGCCGGTACAGGCGGCCTCATTCTGAAGGAGAGCACGCGCTTCTCTGCAGAAGGTATGACTTCTGCCGCCTTCCGCCACGGCCCTCAGGAGATGCTTTCAAAAAGAGTTCTTGCCTGCATCTGCCTCGGTGATTCCAAGACCGCAAGCCTCAATCAGCGCCTCTACGAAGAAGCTAACAGGGCCCAGGCAAAAGCATTCCTCATCGGCCCCGGCAGCAATCATCCAGCCTTTCAAATTCCCGAAGTCCCGGCCGCTCTGCTGCCAATTCTCGAGATCCTTCCGGTCCAGATCTTGTCCCTGGCTCTAGCCGCCCGCCTCGGCTCCAGGATCACCGCTACGGAATGACAGATTCCGTCTTTTCGTCACCAAGCAACTCGCGATTGCCCAGTGCGGTAGAGAAGCTCCATCCCGCCACCATCAGCAGAATCGCAATCGCAACCAACCCATTCGGCGCATACCACGCCTTGAGATCTGTCCCCATCGCACTTCCGCCGATCAGGTTCAGAAAGAACATTGTCGACATCATCGCCACCAAGCCCAGCCTCAACATGATCCACAGCATCACGGCATAAACCAAGAAGTACATCGCAAAAGTCGGCAAGGGGTTTGGGGCGTTGACCACGCTGGATTCGATCAGAGGGAAGAACAACGCCCCAGCCAGGGTTGCCAGCCAGTCACGCCGCAGCAGGATCTTCGCTCCAAACAGAAAGAAGAATCCAATCAGCCCCAGGCTCACGCATTCGGTCAACCGCGAAAAGATCCCTGCCAGCATGCTTCGCACCCCGTACAGCATGAACCCGGGCCCTCCACTAAACAAGCCTGTCGATGGAACGCTCAACAGATCGCGCACGGAAAAAGATGCATATAGGAAACAACCCGCCGCGCACCCGATCAGAATATGCGCTGCTACCTGCGAATCTCTCCACTTGCCCGCGATGAGCCGGTTCCAGGTCACAATCGAGTGCGGCCACTTGGACCGCAACGCGGGCTCCAGCGCCAGATAAACCACCCACACAATTGCAGCCTGCAGAAGCTGCAGGCCAATCGCCGTCAGAAACAAATCCAGCATCTCCCAGGAAGGAACCGCATGCACGGCTGCCGCCCAAAACAGCATCCCAAAAAGGAACCGGGCCATCGCAACCCGCAGAGCGCCTTTCCGGTCTGCCCGGCCTAGTTTCCAATTCCGTCTTGCCAGTAGCGGAGCAAAGATCAGGGCCGCTCCGACTGCTGTAATCCCCGCCACATCCCTGGCAATCATAAAGGTGGATCGCGACGTTGAAGCAGGCGCTGCTCCGCTAACCCAGGCTCCAGACACTTCTGTATGAGTCAACTGCCCCTTATAGGTGGCAACCTCCACAAAAACTGCTGTATTGGGTAAGCCCGGGTGCATGCCCTTGTACCTGTGGTTTTCGTCAAAGACGCTTCGTGGAATCTTGGTCGCCGGCACTTCTTCAAAGGCATTGCGATCAAGTTGAGCTGCCCGAAATACAGCCTCGATGCTCACTGGTTCCTTGGCCGGCGTAAAGTGTGGCACTGCCTCAAAACTGCGCAACCTCCCGGCCGCATCCAGGTTAATCTCCACCATCCCGGGCATGAGCGGTGGAGGGTTCTCCTCGCTCATGCTCAGGCCCATCGGATTGGAGATAAGCCAATCCGGGCTCTCGCGATACCAGGCCATCAGCGGCGATTCCATCTTCAGCCAGTCTTCGATCTTCTTTGGCCCCAGCTGGCGGTTCATATAGCTCACCACATTCGATCGTCGCCCGATGCTCAAATAACGATCTTTCGGCAAAGCAGGATATCCAAACTCGCTCGCCAGATCCCGCGCCTTCTGTTCCAGCACCTCAGGCGTGTATTCCAGTGGGGCATGATTCATCGCACGCAAACCTTGCTTGAGCAACGGCGAGGCGAAAGTGCTAGCCACAACTACCGCAAGACTCAGCAAGGCCCACCAGCGGCCAAGGCCCTCTCTTGTGCCAGCCGCCGCCACCAACTCGGGACTTGGAGTTTCCCCAGCGGCTAGCGCCGCCGCCAGCGGGTCCCCACCGGGCAACGCTGCCGCCACACCGAGCGCTGAAGCCGGCCGCTTTGCTGCATCCGGGTTAAGGCACGCCCTCACTACTTTCTCCACTGCGGGGTCGATATCGCTAGCCAGCGTCGTCATCCCGGTCAGCGTTGTAGCTTCCTGCGCGGCAATCAGTTGCGGCACGCTTGAGGCAACAAAGGGCTTCTTGCCGGTAAACAACTCATAGAGGATTAGTCCCAGCGAGTAGATATCGCTCTTGGCCGTCACCTCGATTCCCTTCAACTGTTCCGGCGACATATAGGCCGGCGTCCCGTTTCGAGCCTCTGCCCCGGACAACTGATCGGCAATAGCTGCGAGGCCAAAGTCCATGATCAGAACCTCACCACGCTTGTTCAGCATGATGTTCTGTGGCTTCAGATCCCGGTGAATCACTCCGCGTGCATGCGCAGCAGCTAGTCCTGCACAAAGCTTCCGCGAAATCTCCATCGCCTTCTCGGCCGGCAGGCGCCCGATCCTCTGTAGCAACGCGCCCAGGTCATCGCCATCCACATATTCCATCGAAATGTAAGGCAAGCCCTCGGCCTCGCCTATGTCATAAACCCGGCAGACGTTAGGATGTGAAACCTGCCGTGCCACGCGTACCTCGCCATGAAAGCGTTCGAGCAAATGCGGATTGGAGGCTGCTGATGCGGGTAGAAACTTAAGGGCAACAGACTGCCCGAGCGTGAGATCGGTAGCCCGGTACACCTCTCCCATTCCGCCTTTGCCGAGCATATTGAGGATGCGGTAGCGCCCACCCAGCAAAACCCCAGGCGTGAACCGCCCCTCGTCTTGTGTTCCCGACACAGGCGAAGACGCCGACGTCGGCATCGCTACTGTTTCTTCCGGTCCAGACGGGTTTGCCATGGGGAAAGTTTATCCGACCTCAGGCAGCCCGAAATGAGGCGGACAATTCAAAGATCCATGCGGGCATCTCTTCGGTCAATTCCCAGGTAATGCTTATGGGTTTGGACCCATGGTGCGAGACATACCTTGCTGCCCCCAGGAAAACAAATGGTGCTTCTACTTTGGGCTTTACAAACAATAGAATTTTGACCCCATTTTGTCTTTGTTTGATGTAGCGCTGCCCAGTCTTTGAAGTCTCTGTTGTCCTGCTCTGCGACTGCCAGTGAAAGAGCCTCGGGCTCACTGCATAATCCTCATACCGGGTACTCGGAGAGAACTGCTTCTCGTTCTTCTCCAAAGTTACAAACAACAGCTCAGTTTGCTCCTCTTCGAGCCACAAAACACCTTCCCGGTTTTGTGCCTTGCTTCCCCAGGCTTTATATCCAACTGCCGTCAGGATCTCATCTCGCATATAGCTTCGATGCAGGCAAAGGGGCCAATCCTGGCGGTAGAATTCCTCCTTTCGATGCACGCGCACTTGCTCCTGCAGCAATTCGAGAAGCTCAAGAAACTCTCGTCTGACTAGCCCGGATTCCCTCAACAATTGCATCCCGCTGTGAGGCCCGGCAGCTAAATCTTTTGCCCGTCCCTGCAACCATCGATGCGTCAGCATAAGCGAGGCGCGTTCATTCCCGGTTTCTTCCAGGCTCTCGTAGATGCTCATCAGTCGCTTGGAATCGAGGTGCAGCAAAAACTTGAGTTGCCGGCTAAGCAATAAGTCGTGTTCTCCCAACTCACCTTCAAGCCAGCCGGCGTCGCGTAATAAACCGGTCCACCCCGCCACAGTGTCTTTGTAGATGTCCCCAAGTTCGTACTGCGTCTCACTCAGAAATTCAGCAAGCTTTGGCCGTCGGCCCAGACTTGCTCCGAGGGTGCGCACCTCCTCCACGATGCGGCTCCGGCGTGTCTCGAGGCTCCTTTGCAGGTTGCGCAATATCTCTGACTGCGACTCCTGATCCAGCCGGAAATAACAACTGCCGGGCAACCGGGTGACTCCCGTCTCGATCTGCCGAATCACCTCTTGCCTGGTTCCACCAAACAAGGCTCGATACCGAAGATCAAAGCGAAACTCACGCCGCTGATTCCCAATAAAGTCCAGTACCAGACAGCTTCGCTTGCCCTTCTCAAGTCGTAACCCTCGGCCTAGCTGTTGCAGGAAAACAGTCACGCTTTCAGTGGGACGCAGAAACAGGATTGCATCCACCGAAGGGATATCTACACCCTCGTTGTAAAGGTCAACCGTAAACAGGACGTTGACTTCGCGATCCTTCAGTCGCTGCGGCGCTCGCCGTCTGGCCTCGTCATTGCTTGCGCTAGTGATGGCTTCTGCCGCTATTCCGGCTTGGCGAAACATCTCTGCCATGAACTCGGCATGTTCGACGCTAACGCAAAACCCGAGTGCTCTCGCCTCGCTCACTTCTCCGTAGATTTCGCAGAACTGCCGCACTATCAACTGCGCCCGTCGCTCATTGCCAGACAGCATCTGGTTCAATTCCGCTACAGCATAACCGCCCCGGCGCCAGCTCAACTCCGACAGGTCTGTTCCATCAAACACACCGTAGTAGTCGAAGGGCACAAGATACTGCCGCTCGATTGCCTGCCACAATCGCATCTCATCTGCAACGCGCCCATCAAACCAGGGCAAGATCGATTCCCCGTCCATGCGCTCTGGCGTAGCCGTCAAGCCGAGCAGTATCTTCGGCTTTAGATGGTCTAGCAAATCCCGATAACTCGCCGCGGGCGTGTGGTGTGCCTCATCGAGAACAACGTAATTCCAGTAATCTCCCCCCAGCCGCTCAATCAGGTTCCGGCTTGCCAGACTTTGCACAGTTGCAAACAGAAACTCATAGCTGGCCGGCTCTTCACCGCCCGCCAGCAATTGGCCAAAACTCTCATCCCTCAGGACGTGGCGAAATGCCTCTCGCGCTTGCCGCAGTAACTCCTCGCGATGAGCCATAAACAGAAGCCGGGGCCGCAAACTGGATTGCCGTGCATAATCAAAAGCTGCCACCAGCGTCTTGCCCGTCCCGGTAGGCGCCACTACCAGATTTCTCCAGCGCCCCCGATCGAGCCGTTCAGCCTCTAGTTGGTCCAGTGTCATCTGCTGATATGGGTGTGGCTTTAGATCAAAGAAATAACTCTTTCGGGTTCCTTTCCCCCGGCCTGCCTCAAGAGCTTCTCTTACCCGGGCGCACATTATCTCGTTCTCTGGTGAATAGACTTCGAACTCAGGGTCGTTCCAATACGATTCAAACGCGCCACGAAACTTCTCAACCACATGTGGTGCTTCAGCTTCGCTCAACTTCATCGTCCATTCAATGCCATCTTCCAAGGCCGGCCCTGAAAGATTTGCCGATCCTACATAGGCCGAACTGAAGCCGTTATCCCGAACGAAGAGCCAGGCTTTGGCATGCAGCCTTCTCCTCCTCCCGTCGAGGGAGATCCGCATTTCCACATTCGGCAAGCTTGCCATGGCCTCCAGCGCTTTGTAATCGGAAGCCCCAATGTAAGTCGTAGTTAGCACCCGGATCCGACGCCCTGCTCGAGCCAGATCCTCCATGGCAATGCGCATTCTCTGCCACCCGCGCCACTGGATAAAGCTCACGAGCATCCAGACTTCATCGCAACTCTTCATTTCTCGTTCGAGCTCAAATCCCAACCTTGGCTCATCAATCGAGTTCATGATCAAACCGCTTTGTGAAAGCGGGGTCGTTGGCCTTAACGGCTTCTTTGGCCCATCATAAATGGCACGCAATACCTGCGCGGGCTCAATCACTGGGTCTCTCAACAATGGGTTCACCCGGCTGGTCTGTTCAACACTTTCCAATCCACGAAGTTCTTGTCGAACCTCTTCTCCGATCAACTTCGATAGATATCCGGCTGCCTCGGCTTCGCTCAATTGCTCAAGAGCCACACCCAACTTCGCTTTGGTGCTGTCCTCAATCAATCGTTCCAAGCCTTGCGTCAGTACTAAATCATAGAGTCCCGGCTTTAAAGGCATAGAGCCAGGATAACGATTCCTACGGCAACTCCCACCGCGCCGTCAGCACCGCAGACCTCCCGCCCACACTCACCCCAGGGCTCACCTGCGGCACGAGCCACCCATGCTTAGCCTTGTACTCACCCGAAACAAACTTCCCAATCAGATAACCCAAACCCGCCCCCACCACCACATCCGAAACATAATGCCGCTCTGCCGCCATCCTGGCAAAGCTCACTGCTCCAGCCATCCCATAAACTAGCCACGGCACATACTTCTTGTCTCTGTATTGATGACTGATTGTAGAAGCCACAGCCCAAGCCCCCATCGAATGCCCTGAAGGAAAACTGTTATCCCCCTTCTTCACCTGATCCCAGCCCGAAAAGAAATTCCCTTTGCCCGACCCCAAAAACGGCCGCTCTCGTGTTCCAGCCAGCTTCAAAACATAGGTAACAACAAACGCATGCACCGCCGCTTCCCCGCTAGCCAGGCCCACTCTGCGCAACTTCGTATCTTTCCCAAGCGCACCAGCCGCAAACACTCCTCCGCTAATCGCAAGCAATCCGTAAGAGCCACCAACCCGAGAAAATCTCCGCCCAAA
>CANGVB010000006.1 GCA_947456995.1 Bryobacteraceae bacterium
ATTCGCCATCCATGATGCGTAGAGAACCACTGACGGCATCGTGGATGGCCGTCGACGCACGATCCCACCGCACAACGATCTTGCCGTTTTCTGTCTTGGCAGACAACTCAAGCGCAACCGTATTTGTTGCTGCCCGCTGCAATTCGGTCTTGTTCAACATCAGAGCGGACTGAAACCCAACGACGATGCCCACAATCAAAAACACAAACGAAAGTGGAATCCAAACCCACCTGCTACGGAATTGTGCCGGAGGAGAAACGGGCTCTTTCCGCACCTTCTCAACTTTGGGTGCACTCTGCTTGCTATCGCCACCACGATTCTTAACCCACTCCCGAAGATCTGGCCCTGTCTGCTCATCAGCAACAGATCCCAAAACCGGCAACTCAGATGGAAAACTTCGCACCGGGGTAGAAGCGCCACCGCCTAGATCCCTGCGTTTGAAAGGAAATTCCTGATAAGAAGATTCGCGTCGAAAGCTTCCATTCTCCTGGAAGAAAAACGCTCCAACACTGGTTCTTGTCGCAAACGGCCTGACAAGCAGAATGATCTGGTCCGGATCGCCACAATAAGTGCTGAATCGATCCAGATCTTCGTCGGCAAGGCCAAGCGCTTCGCGGGTATGACTTCTGTAAATCCCAACCAGCCTTGGCTCATTTCCACTGGCCTCTTTGGCTTGTTCTACCGCTTCGCGAAATTTGGCCTCATCCTTTTCTGTCAAAAGGTAGGAGGGTCCACGCAGATAGTCGCAGGTGACAGGCACAAAATCTTCGATCCGAACCACATTGCTGTCGCCTTTTTCGATCGAACCCAAAAGCAATCCGCCCACTTCGGCTCCACGCTTGGGAACGGCACCAAATCCACGCATTACGTCCATGGCAAGCCTGTCCACGACATTGAAGTCCAGGTGGATCGAGATTGGTTTGCCAGCTACCTCCCAAACGTAGTGGGAGGGGGATTGGACGAGATTTTCCATCAGCCTTAAAGTTCCATGCTAAGCGCCGCCGACTTAATACTCAAATAATACTCTCACAAGTTGCAACGAATCCAAAAGTGCGCGAAACGCGCTCTCGTTCGTTATTATCGTCAGGTGGCCGGAGTTCTTTATGTTGTTGGCACGCCTATTGGCAATCTCGAGGATCTTTCGATCCGCGCGCAGAGGATTTTGCAAACGGCGGGAGTAGTCGCCTGTGAGGATACGCGCCAATCCTCAAAGCTGATGTCGGCTGCCGGGGCACATCGGCCGCTTCTGAGTCTGCACGAACACAATGAAAGTCAAAGATGCCATGAACTGGTGACACGGCTATTGCAGGGTGAAGATGTTGCACTCATTTCGGACGCTGGCACACCCCTGATTTCAGACCCGGGCTACAGGCTGGTGGAAGCAGCCATCGAAGCTGGCATCACTGTGAGCCCGATTCCCGGCGCCAGCGCAGTTTTGAGTGCCCTTTCGGTTGCCGGCCTGCCCACAGATCAATTTGCCTTCATCGGGTTTTTGCCGCACAAATCAATGGCACGGCAAAAACTCCTCGAAAAGTGGGCAGACCTGGAAGCAACGCTCGTTTGCTTTGAGTCTCCTCACCGCATTCTCGAATCACTGGAAGAAATTGCGAAACTTTGGCCGACGCGCCCCATGGCCGCCTGCCGGGAGCTCACCAAAATACATGAAGAAATAATTCGTGGAACTGCCTCGGAAGTTTACGATAAGTTGAAGCAGCGGCCTTCGGTAAAGGGGGAATTCACCCTCGTGATCCACCGTGCCGAAGCTTTACAAAACAAAGCCGAATTGGCTAATCCAAAGAATCTAAAGGAAGAAGTAGAGCGTCTTACAGCTGGAGGACAATCCCGGATGGATGCTATCAAGCAGGCTGCCAGGCAAGCTGGCTTGAACAAGCGAGAAGCCTACGACCTGCTTGAAAAAGAAAAAAACTAGTGAGGAGCGTCGCTTCCGTTCGCCTTAATCTTGTCTTTTTCCATCGATTCTTGAGGAGGAACGGGTTCAGACCACAGCGACCGTGACTTCCGCAATGCTTCTTTCACTTCTGATTGATGAGTGGATTCCGTCTGCAAAAAGTCGAGCCCGTCGGCAAGCCATTGGGCCAGCTTTATGTTTACCAGACGATAGAAAACATGCCGTCCTTCGCGTCGCTCCACCACAATCCGATGCGCTCTCAATACCGATAAATGTTGAGAAACGCGAGAGTGACTGATCTCCAGGATCCCCTGTAAACCATTGACGTCCATTTCCCCATTTCGCAATTCCTGCACAATACGTACCCGATGTGCATGCGCCAGCACACCAAGGAATTCGGACATCTCTTTGGTCAAAAAAGCTCGCCAAGGCATATCTAGATTACTCTTTCTTAAATTTAGTATATCCAACAACTGCTCAACTTCATCCACTTGCATGTTAAAATATATGCATGTGTGGTCTTTAACGCCAGGCATCATTTAAGGTACTAGAAACTAATTTTTACTATGGCCCAAACACACCCGCACTCCGCTGGGCATTCACATCCAACTCCCACCTCCAGACTTTTTGGCTGGATGGAAGCAGAACGCACTGATATCTGGGTAGTCGTCATCTACTCGGTTGCGATTGGCCTGCTCTCGCTTGTCGTGCCGATTGCCACCCAATCTCTGGTCAACACAATTGCCTTCGGTACGCTGCTCCAGCCCCTGCTTGTACTTGCACTTCTGGTGCTGCTTGGTTTGGGCTTTGCAGCAATTTTGAAAGTCCTACGCAGCCACGTTGTAGAAGTCATGCAGCGCCGCATTTTTGTGCGGGTTTCTACCGATTCGATTGAGCGGCTCCTCAGAGTACGTATCAAGGCTTACGACGACGACCATGGCCCCGAACTGGTTAACCGCTTCTTCGAAGTGGTGACCCTGCAAAAGGGGGGTGCGAGTCTGCTGGTAGAAGGCCTCGAAGTTTTGATGACCACCCTGATCGGCATGATCCTGCTTGCCGTCTACCACCCTGTCCTGCTCATTTTCGCGGTCCTGCTGCTCTTGAGCGTTGTGGTTGTGCTTTTTCCTCTGGGTTTTGGCGCAGTCAAGACGGCTATTCAGGAGAGCAAGGCGAAATACGCACTTGCCGCCTGGCTTCAGGAACTTGCCCGCCACCCTGCGACATTCAAATCCCGGCCCGGTGCCAGCTTCGCTCTTGCTCGAAGCAATGAGATGGTGAGCGATTACGTGAAGTACCGCAGAGCGCACTGGCGCATCCTTCTGCGTCAGGTGGTAGGCTCCCAGGCCATGCAGGCATTCGGCACTGCAGCAGTGCTTGGCGCTGGTGGATGGCTGGTCATGGAACGGCAATTGACCCTGGGTCAACTTGTTGCGGCAGAACTGGTAGTCGCCGCCTCACTCAGTAGCTTCTCGAAATTTGGAAAGCAGCTTGAGACCTACTACGACCTCCTTGCCGCCGTAGACAAGCTGGGTTACCTTACCGATCTTCCCGCTGAGGCCTCTGGCGCTGAACCGGTTTTGGCCGGCAACGGTGCAGCCATCGAATTGCGCCAGGTGACATTCGGCCACCACGCTGGCCATCCCATCATCGAGAACCTCAATCTGGCAATCCCGGCTGGCGCTCGCTTCGGCATTACCGGTTGTACCGGGTCTGGCAAGAGTTCATTGATCGATCTCATCTACGGCTTCCGCGAACCCGACAGCGGCACACTTCTGTTCGAGAAAAGCGACTACCGCAACCTCAAGCTTTACGACTTGCGTGGACAAATCGCTCTCGTGCGCGGCATTGAGATCTTCCACGGCACCATTGAAGACAACATCCGCCTCGGTCTTGAAAATCTAAGCTCTGTTGACCTGAGAAAGATTCTCGCTACCGTGAATCTGCTCGAAACCGTTGAGAGTCTACCCGATGGTCTGCAAACTATGCTCACCACCGGGGGGCAGCCACTGACTCCAGGTCAATCCTACCGCCTGATGCTCGCCCGAGCTATGGCCCTCAATCCGCGCGTCCTAATCCTTGACGAGATCCTCGACCGCATGGAAGACGGGCCCGGCCAGGAAATCCTGATGCAAAGGTTGATCTCCAAAGAAAACCCCTGGACCTTGATCGTCGTCAGCCGGTCTGAATCCGTCCTGAAGCACTGCCTTCAAACTTATGAACTCGAAGGCGGACAGAGGAACCACAAACAATGAAACCCGATATTGATTTTCAACTTCCAGCCTTATCCAAGGTGGGGACCTCCGGTGGCCCGCGCCTGTTGGCCTGGAGCCTGTTGACAGTCTTCATCATCGGTGTTCCGGCCCTGGTCTTTGCGCCCTGGGTGCAGAACGTATCCGGCGTTGGTACTGTCGTTGGAACCACTCCCTTTGAGCGCCAGCAGACGATTGATACTGCCGTGGAAGGCCGCGTCACAAAGTACTACGTCATTGAAGGCACCAAAGTCAAAGCTGGTGATCTGATTGCCGAAGTAGCCGACAACGATCCGCTCATCCTGGAGCGCCTGAAGGAAGAGCGCAACCTCATCTCCATGCGTGTAGATCAGGCCAAGAGCCGCGTCTCAGCCCAGGAAGTAGCCCTGCATCAAATCGAACTCTCTCGTCGCAACGCTCTCGAAAGCGCTCGTAGCCGCATCAAGGTTGCCGAAGACAACATCAAGGCCGCGCAGAACTCGCTCATCTCAGCTGAAGCTGTCTTTACCGCCAACAAACTGAATCTCGAACGCGTGAAGATCGGTCTCTCAAGCGGCCTCTTCTCACAGCGCCAGTACGAACAACAGGTTCAGGCCAACGCCAGCTCCGAGGCTGATGTGGATCGCGCCAAGGCAAGCCTCCAGGCCGCAATGAACGAAAAGCTGGCTCGCGATGCCGACTACCAGAAAATCGAAACTGACTTTCAGAACTCGATTGCCACTGCCAATGCCACTCTCGCTGCAGGCAAATCCGATGTCGCCAATTCAGCTGCTGAAATGCAACGCGTAGAAGTACGTGTTTCAAGGCAGCAAACGCAAACTGTAAGAGCGCCGCGAAACGGGACAGTCCTTCGCCTGCTCTCGCAACCTGGTGGTGAACTGCTCAAGTCAGGAGACTCCATTGCCTCCTTCGTGCCTGAAACTGCCAATCTGGTGGTTGAACTCTATATGGACGGAAACGATGTTCCGCTCATCCACGCTGGAGATCAGGTTCGGCTGCAGTTTGAAGGCTGGCCTGCGATCCAGTTCACGGGTTGGCCCTCGGTTGCCGTAGGCACCTTTGGTGGAAGAGTGATGCTTGTTGACTCCACCGACAACGGTAAGGGTAAGTTCCGCATTCTGGTTGAGCCAGACCCAAATAGTGAACCCTGGCCGTCAACACGTTATCTCCGTCAGGGCGTACGCACTAACGGATGGGTGCTTTTGAATCAAGTCAGTCTCGGCTACGAGCTCTGGCGGCAGTTCAATGGCTTCCCGCCAACTGTCAATCCTCAGATGGAAGCCGGCGGACAGGAAGGCGGCAAGAAGAAGTGAAACCGCTTTGCGCCGCACTACTGATTGCAACGCTAACGCTTGAGGCGCAGCAGCAGTTTCGTCTTCCGGCACCCAAACCGCTTTCCAACCGCCTCTCCACCAGCAAGGCGCAGATCGTGCCGGCGATGCTCACGCTGGAACAATTGCTGGCCACGGTCAACAAAAACTTTCCACCTCTGCGGGCAGCCTTGCTGGAACGACCTCTGGCACAGGCGGACTTGCTCAATCAGGAAGGCCGCTTCGACCTGTCACTGCGCAGTCGTGTTGATAGCCAAAACTTTGGCTTCTACCAAAACGAGCGCTTCGAGATCTCACTCGAACAGCCCACTCAAATGTGGGGTTCAACTCTTTACAGCGGATACGGAATCAGCCGCGGCCGCTATCCAGACTACGACGGCAAGGCCGTTACCAACGAAGCTGGGCAATACCGTGCCGGCATTCGGGTTCCCCTGGCGCGCGACCGCGAAATCGACGGCCGCCGGGCTGATCTGGGCAAGGCCCGTATCGGCTTGCGTCTGGCCGACCTTTCAATCGATCAGCAGCGCCTCACTATCCTTCAAACCGCAACCCGACGTTACTGGGATTGGGTTGCTGCTGGCCGCCGACTTTTGATCGCGAATACGCTTCTTGATGTCGCCCTCGGCCGCGATGTCATTTTGGCCGAAGCGGTCCGCATCGGCGCTTTGCCCCAGTTTGAACAACTCGACAACCAGCGCATCGTCCTGCAGCGGCAGAACAATGTTGTTGAAGCCCGCCGAACCCTCGAAAACGCTTCCATCGAACTGAGTCTTTTTCTTCGTGACGATAACGGTCAGCCCCTGGTGGCTGAGCAGGAAAAGCTGATCCCGGGATTCCCCGACCCAGCCGCCATCTCAGAGGCCCAGATGCTCGACGATATGAACGCCGCACTCAGCCGGCGGCCTGAAGTATTGCGCTTTGTCTTCCAGCGCAATCAGGTCAACATCGACAAGAAGCTGGCCGAGAATCAACGCAAGCCCAATATCGATCTCTTTGCCGAGTACTTCCGCGAAGCAGGCGACGGTAGCGTCAAGCGTGGCCCGAATGACTTGCGGGTCGGCCTCATCTTTGACCTCCCCTTGCAGCGGAGGCAGGCCACCAGTCGCCTCCAGAACGCTGAAGCGCGTCTGGGCCAGATCGAACAGCGCGAACGTTTCCAGCGCGATCAGGTAACCGCCGACGTTCGCGACGCAGCCTCGGCTGTCAAGGCTGCTTTTGAGCGCTCCAGAGTCGTTTCCGAAGAACTGGATATCACCAGAAAAGTCGAAGATGCCGAGCGTCTCCGCTTTGAGCTCGGCGACAGCACGCTCTTCGTACTGAACCAGCGCGAACAGGCTACGGCCGAATCTGCGATCCGCGAAGCCAACGCCCTGGCCGATTACTTCCGCGCCTACGCTGCCTATGAACTTGCAATCGCCAAGGCGCTGATTCCGGGCTCAACTCCCGCCTTTACTTCACCGGTGAGTACGCCGCAGCCTTAAACAGCGAGATCGTTATGATTCGTGGCGTATAGCCGTGATTGTCGATCGATTCCTGCCGCACGCGATGCCATTCCGGGTCTGCCTGAAAACGGGTCCAGGCGGCCTCACGTGCGGCCAGACTGTCGAATGGGGTGAGATAGGTGAGGTTGGGCATCTGTGGCCCGGCAATCGTGCTGGCGTATAGGATCGGGTGAATGCCGCACTTGTGAAAGACCGGAATCTCCGGCCCTGCAAAGCGCTCGTGTACCCCGTTCATTTGCCATTCACTCGGTGCCTGATAGACGCGCATCTCAAAGATACGAGGGTTCTCCGCGCCTGCTGCAATCGGAGGGCAGTAGTCTGTCGCAGCAAGCAAAGTTACCGAATGCGACAGATAGGGTCCCTGCCGGTCCCACGCGGAATTTGCCTCAACCAGTGCGGCGTCCTGCTTGAGCTTCAAGCCAGTCTCCCGCCATGCGGCGACATCGCTGAACTCTTGCATGAAAATCACTTGCGGCTGATGTGCTGCCACGGTTGCCTCGAGCACAATTTGCGCCCCACCAGCAACACGCGCCAGCGCTGGCAGCAAAGCGTCCTTCAGATATGTGTGCAAACGGCCCAATTGCTGGCCATTTTCAAGCAAAAATTGATGCAGGACAAATATCGGTCCCGACTCGTAACGTCCATCTATCCCGATCAAGGTTCCGGTTCCTCCCCAAATCTCCAAAAATTCGCGACGATTGATAATGCTTTCCATTTGCGCCGCAGGCTGGCTACTAGTTAGAGTACCTTTGATGTCTCTTTGTTTTTTATGCCTCGCTTTGCTGCAAGCCGCAGACTTCAAAACCCCTGCAGGAACCGAAACTGCAGCGCGGAGACCGGGTGCGCAAACCATTCTGCCGGGTGGAAGATTCGTCACCCCTTACGGCCATACTCACCTCACAGGGCCCGGGCCTTTTGGAATCGCCGTTAACGCTAAAGCCGATACGATCGTCTCGGCCGATGGTGGGCCCAATCGATTTTCCCTCACCGTGGTGAAGCGTGATGGCCATTTCTGGCGTACGCGCACGATCCGCGGCAAAAAAGTGAAAGTTGAACCTGATGAGGAGCCAGAAGAAGAAGGCTTTCACAGTGTCTTTCAGGGCATGGCTTTTGAAGGCGATACCGGGCTCTTTGTCTCAGAAGGCAACTCGGGTGTCGTGCGCCGCCTCGATACTGACAATGGCAAAACTCAGTTCAAGCTCGAGCTCAATCAGGGCGAATTCCGCGATAGCTACAGTGCCGATCTGGCTTTTGACGCCAGGCGGCATCTGCTCTACGTCGTAGACCAGGCAAACTTTCGAGTAGCCATCTTCGATACAGCAAAACACCGGTTAGTGCAAAGCGTAAAGGTGGGCCGTCTGCCTTTCGCTATTGCCCTCTCCCCAGACCAGCGCCGTCTTTACGTCACCAACCTGGGTATGTTTGAATACAAGTCCCTGCCAGGGGCAGACCCCAAGCGTCCCATCGAAACTGGCATCCCCTTTCCAGCCTTCGGCTTCCCTTCAAAGGAATCGCTGGAAGGCGTGGAACGTGAAACTGGCGAGGGCAAGGTGAAAGTGGCGCCACTGGGCGATCCCAATCGCGAAGACTCAAATTCGCTCGCGATCGTCGATGTGGCCACTCCAGGTCAAGCCAAACTGATCAAGTTCATCCGCACAGGCTTGCCTTTCGGCGCGCAGAGCCTCGGTGGAAGCTCACCAAGTGGCGTAGTTGCTACACAAGACCGCATCTTCGTCGCCAATGGCCACAACGATTCCATCACCGTCATCGACGCCCGCAAACTCGAGCGCATCGAAGACATCAACATTCGCATTCCCAAGCTGGAATCCCTGCGCGGAGTGCTTCCCATTGGCCTCGTCTGGCATGAGCCGTCGCGCCGCCTGCTGGTGGCCGAGGCCGGTATCAATGCGATTGGAGTGATCGACCCTCAAGCGCGTCGAGTAGTGGGCCATATCCCCAGCGCCTGGTTTCCGACAGACCTTGCGCTCAGTGGCAACAAAGTTTATGCCGTGGCTGCCAAAGGCTTTGGCACCGGCCCCAACGCCACCAGCACGGTGGCCTTCGAGCGTAGCTTTCAGGCGGAGTTGCGCCGCGGCGCAGTTCAGATTTTCGACCTGCCGTCTGACGCTGAACTCGCCACCATGACGCAGACTGTCTACAAGAACAACGGCTTCATCGAGAGTGCCGACGCCCCCGGCCCACTTCCGGCCGGCGTGAAGCACGTGGTCATCATCGTCAAGGAAAACCGCACCTTCGATGAAGTCTTTGGTGATCTTGAGAAGGCCGGCAATGGCGAAATTCGTGGTGCCTGGCTGCTGGCGCGCTTTGGCCGTTTCGCGATTGTACAGGCTGAGCGCAATGCGCTCAAACCCCGCCTCAGCGCCAAGGGTCAGGTGATCAGCCCGAACCATATGGCCCTCGCCCAGCGCTTTTCGATCAGCGACAACTTCTATGCCGATAGCGAGGTAAGTGTCGATGGTCATCACTGGATTGTCGGCAGTTACCCTAATGCCTTCACCGAATCCACGCTGATGGCAAGCTACGGCGGCCAGAAAGACTTTCGCTTGTCCGCGACGGCCCCGGGGCGCCTGCTCTTTCCGGGCAGCAATTCCAGCGTCCACCCCGAAGAACAACTCGAAGGCGGCGCACTCTGGCAGCACCTCGAGCGCAACAAGATCAGCTTCCGCAACTATGGCGAAGGCTTTGAGCTTGCTGGTGCCGACGAGGGCACCGGCCTCAAGCCCACCGGCGCCCGGTACCTCACCAACATTCCGATGCCCGACGCGCTCTATCGCAACACCGCGCGCGACTATCCCAACTACAACACGAACATCCCCGATCAATTTCGTGCAGACCAGTTCATCAAAGACGTAAAGCAGCGCTTTATCGATGGCAACGAAACCCTGCCCCGGTTGATCTTCATCCATCTGCCAAACGACCACGGCGCCAAGCCACGGCGCGAAGACGGATACCCTGTGCCAGCGAGCTACATGGCCGACAACGACTATGCTCTCGGCCGGATTGTCGACTTCCTCTCGCACACCAAGTACTGGGAAAACATGTCGATTTTTGTTACCGAAGACGATTCGCAAGGCGGCGTCGACCACATCGATTCTCACCGCACCGTCTTTATGGCAATTGGGCCTTACGTCAAACAAAACTACGTATCCCGGGTGAATAGCAGCTTCCCGGGTTTGCTCAAAACCGTCTTCCGGCTCCTGCAGATCCCTTCGCTCAACCTCTACGATCACGCCGCTCAGGATTTGTCTGACTGCTTCGCTTTGAGCCCAGATCTGACACCCTTTCAATTGAAGCCGGCCAACCCCGAAATCTTCGATCCCGCGCGCGCCAAAGAACCCCGCGACCCAATCCCCGGACCCCGCATGGATGACCCTTCATACCTGCGCCAGGAACACGAAAAGAAAAAACCATGAGACCCTTCTGCCTACTTGTTGTTGCATCGATTGCCTACGCGCAAGCACCCAAGCCACTTCCTCCTCCAGGTGTGGCCATTCCTGCTGATGTAAAGGCCAAGGTTGAGGCGAAACTTCAGGAACTCAACCAGAACATTGAGCCGATCGCCAAGCACCCTCTGCTGCCCGATGTGCTGATCTTTCGTGAGGCCGTACGTTTTGCCCTCACCTACAACGAGTTCTTCAAGGCCGACGAGGGCACCAAGGCTCTACGCCTGCTCGACGAAGGTTTGCTGCGGGCCCGCCAGTTGGCTAACGGGCAGTCACCCTGGACAACAGACACGGGCCTGATCGTGCGCGGATACGTTTCAAAGATCGATGGCAGCGTGCAGCCTTATGGGTTGGTGATTCCAGCTGGCTGGCGCGCAACTGACGCTAAGCCCTGGCGCCTCGATACCTGGTTTGCCGGCCGCAGTGAAGTTCGCAGTGAACTGAATTTCCTCAGCGAACGCATGACCCGGCCAGGCGAGTTCACACCTCCCGACGCCATCATGCTGCATGTCTATGGCCGCTACTGCAACGCCACCAAATTTGCCGGAGAAGTAGATGTGCTCGAAGGCCTGGAAGCCGTAAAGAAGAATTACCGCATTGATACCGATCGCATCTTTGTACGTGGTTTCTCGATGGGTGGTGCCTCTACCTGGCACATCGCCGCACACTATGCAGACCAGTTTGCCGGTGCTGCCCCAGGCGCCGGTTTTGCTGAGACCAAGGAGTATCAGAACCTCGAGAAGAAGGGCGATGTGCGCCCCTGGTATGAGCAGAAGCTCTGGCGCTGGTATGACGCCACAGAGTACGCAGCCAACTTCTACAACCTGCCGCTGGTTGCGTATTCCGGTGAGATCGACAAGCAGATTCAAGCCGCCCAGATCATGGGCCGTTATCTCGCTAAAGAAGGCCTCTCGCTCGCACATGTGATTGGCCCCAAGACCGAACACAAGTATCATCCAGACTCCAAGCCCGAAATCGAAGGCCGCCTGGCGGCGATTGCCAAGACCGGCCGCGACGCCTATCCAGCGAGCATCCGCTTTACTACCTACACGCTCCGTTACAACCGCATGCGCTGGATCGTGCTGGACGGGCTCGATGAACATTGGGAGAAAGCACGCGTCAACGCGCAGATTCAGGATAACGGCGACATTCACATCGACACTGCCAATGTCTCTGCCTTCAGCATCGATTTCGGCGCTGGTGGCTGGAGGCATTCGCTCGATCGCAGCCCAACGATCCGGATCGACGGCCAGCGCGCCGGCGCAATTCAGCCGCTTACCGATCGAAGCCTGCGCGGGAGTTTCTCCAAGGTGAAGGGAAGCTGGGTGCTTGCGGCAAGCAATGACACACTGCGCAAAAGTCCTGGCTTGCAAGGCCCGATTGACGATGCTTTCCTGTCGAGCTTTGTAATGGTTTTGCCCTCGGGTGAAGCCATGCACAGTGCGGGAGGAAGCTGGGTGAAGGCAGAGAGCGAACGAGCCATTCGCACCTGGCGCTCGCTCTTTCGCGGTGATGCCCGTGTGAAGAAAGACACCGAGATCACCGATGCCGATATCGCCTCATCCAATCTCGTGCTTTGGGGTGACCCCAAGAGCAACAGCCTCATCGCGAGAATCCTCGCCAAGTTACCAATGGAGTGGAATGCCTCGCGCCTTGCGATTGGCAAGACAGCCTGCGATTCAGCTCAGTGCATGCCAGTGATGGTCTACCCGAATCCGCTGAACCCCAAGCGCTACATTGTGCTCAACAGTGGCCACACGATGCGAGAAGACTCGAATGTCACCAACTCGCAGCAAACTCCGCGCCTGCCCGACGCTGCTCTTGTAGGCCTTGATGAAGCTCCAGGCCCGGTGCGCCCCGGCAAGATCCTGTGGGCGGATTTCTTCAACGAGGAGTGGCAACTGAAAGCAGCACGCTAGCAAGCTGCGCGGCGGCTTTTGAAAACGGCCTTGCGGCAGCATAAGCTCTGCCCGCTTCACTCATCCTCTTGCGGCGCTCGGGGTCTGCAAGCAAGGCTTCAATCGCGGTCAGCAGTTCTTCTTCGCTGCTCACCAGCACTCCGAAGTCAGGCTGCACAATCGCCCGGGCACCGTCATGATTCCACGCAATTACGGGGACACCGTGAGACAGTGCTTCCAGCAGCGTGAGGCCATAGCTCTCAGACAGCGAAGGAAAGACATAGAGCTCTGCGCTGGCAAAGGCATCCAGTTTTGCCTGCCCGCTAAGATGACCCGGAAAATGAACATCCACGTTTTGAAGGCTCTTTGCGATCCGCTTTAGTTTGGAGAGGTACGCTTCTCCGCCCATAAACGCAGCTTCTCCCGCAATCACCACGCGGGCTTTTCCCTTATAGCTCTCAAGTGCGTTGAGTAAGCGGTGTTGGCCCTTTTCAGGCGAGATGCGGCTAAGGGTAAGGATCGTGGGCTGCCCCTTTATACCAACGCCCTCTACAGGCGAAGCTCCCCATGGAGTGACATGAATCTTGTCCGGGTTGGTTTGCGGATAGCACGCGAGAATGGTCTGCTTCATCGAGTCAGTCATCACAAAATGACCGGTGCTGTAGCGAACACACTTGTGCTGGTTATCAAAGACGAGGCCCAGAGGGCCAGGCAGCCATCGCTCTATTGGCCGCATCCAGCGAGCGGCAGTTTCTGGCCTGATCCAGCCACGTCCATACATGCGCATCACAAAGGCCAGTACATCAACATGCCAGATTGTGAATACTCGGTAGCCGTGGCGGGCGAGCACTTCAAAGTCAGGGCCTTCGCTGATGTCGTTTACCAGCACCACACACTTGGCAGGATCCTCACGCAGAATTCGATTGGTGGAGTATCGCCTGAAGCGATAGCAGAAGCGCGTATATTCGCTCTGTGTGTATTGAACGATATCTTCGGCCCGTTCTTCAGGGCGAAAGACTTCAAGCTCGAAAGGACGCGTGCGAGCCCATTCTTCGCTCAGCATGCGGGCAATCGCACCACCCCCGCCAATCGGCACATTCAGCGCCGCACCACCATGAGCGGCGGTGTAGATCACTTTCATTCAGGCCAGGTAACGTACAGCAGTGTGGTTGCCTTTGAGGGCTCAATCGTAAGGTTGCGCAAGAGCCGCCAGCCTTCGCCCTTCTCATAAGGTTCGCCGGCAATCTTGCCCTTACCTTCGAGGATCATCACCACACCACGAGGGCCGCTCAGCGAGAGTGCCGCGTCCAGGCGCAAGCGCTCAGTGCGGAAGTACTTGCATTCAATCACGCCGCTCTTAAGCCCGTCATAAGGCCCGGTATGGCTTACGGCCATGCCATGGTCGAGGTGCAATTCACGAGGCCGCCCGTAATCGTAAAGACGGTAGGTAATGTCGGAGTTCTGCTGAATCTCGCAGATCGCAACACCAGCACCGATGGCATGTACCTCACCTGCGGGGACAAAGTAATTCTCGCCTGCTTTTACCTTGCGCCACGTGAGCATGTCTTCAATCGCACCGCTGCGCGCCCCAGCGGCAACTTCTTCCGCAGTGAAAGCTTTGTTGAATCCAAGGCCAATTTCGCCGCCATCGTCAGCACGGAGAATGTGCCACATCTCGGTCTTGCCTAGGGATTGATGGTGGGCTTCTGCATAGGCATCTTCCGGGTGCACCTGGATCGAGAGCCGCTCAGAAGTAAACAGAAACTTGAAGAGCAGCGGCAGCCGCTCTTCGTCTTCAAACCAGACTTCGCCGATCTTGGAATCGGCAGCTGGAAAAATGGGGGACAAGTTGGTTGTCCCCCAGATTTTTTCGTAGCGAGTTGCCTTTAGACGACGTGCGCCAGGCCCTATGGTCATGCGAGCTTCTTGACGAATTCCTCGATGCGATCGAGGCCCTTCTTCAGTTCTTCCATGGAAGTGGCGTAAGAAAGCCGGAAGTGCTCTTGCGAACCAAAGGCCTCACCGGGCACCACAGTTACCAGAGACTCCGCCAGCAGACGCGAAGCAAATTCCATCGGGGTCTTGATGCCACCCTTGCCCAGCACGCCGCTGATGTTCGGGTAAGCGTAGAAGGCACCCTGTGGGGTCTGCGCTGTAATACCAGGGATGGCGCGCAAGCGGGCCAGCGTGTAATCGCGACGCTTCAGGAATTCAGTCATCATCGTGGTGATGGAATCCTGAGGGCCGGAGACTGCTTCTACAGCCGCCTTTTGCGCAATCGAATTCGGGTTTGACGTTGAGTGTGTCAGCAGCTTGCCGCAGGCATCAATTACAAACTTGGGGCCAAGCAGGAAGCCGATGCGCCAGCCGGTCATTGCATAGGTCTTGGATAGTGAGCCCATCACAATCACGGTGTCTTTGCCACCGGGGAGTGAGGCCATGCTGAAGGGCTCGCCTTCATAAAGAAAGCGGCAGTAGCATTCGTCAGCCAGGATCCAGATTCCTTTACTCTGAGCCAGTTCGTAGATCTTCTTGAGCTCAGAGGTTGGGATCACAGCGCCGCTCGGGTTGGAGGGCGAATTGATGATGATGGCCTTGGTGCGCGGAGTGATATGCGCGGCGATGGCATCGGCTGAGACTGCGAAACCATCGGCTTCCGACGATTCGACAAAGATTGCCTTGCCGCCGGCATAGTTGACGATGTCGGCAAAGCTCACCCAGTAAGGAACCGGGATGATCACTTCGTCGCCTTCATTGATCAAGGCCTGGATTACGGTGAAAATACCGTACTTGCCACCGACGGTTACGGCGCATTCTGCGGGCGAGTAGTCGGTGCCGTAGTCGGCCTTGTGACGCTTGACGATGGCGGCCTTGAGCTCAGCCGTACCACCAGCCGGAGTGTACTTGGTGAAGTTGTGGTTGATGGCATCGATGGCGGCCTGCTTGACGTTGGCAGGGGTGGGAAAGTCGGGTTCTCCGACGCTGAAATCAACAACGTCATGACCTTCACGGCGCAGACGATCGGCGTCTGCGGCTACCTTCATCGTGGCGCTCACGCTGATGCGTGAGATTCTCTCGGCTAGTTCGGTTGGCGGCGCAACAGGCATTGTAGTAAGTGCTTAACTCCTTTGAAATCGAGCCCTCAAATGGGACTCCACATGTGGCGGCACAAGCCCGCCAATGTCGCCGCCCAGACGGGCGACTTCTTTGATGATGCGCGAGCTGACAAATGAGTACTGCTCGCTGGCCATCAGAAATACGGTTTCGAGGTCTGGCTTCAGACGCCGGTTCATCAGCGCCATCTGCAATTCGAATTCATAGTCAGATATGGCGCGGATGCCGCGCACGATGATCTGAGCTGATTCCCGCTCTGCGAAGCTCACCAGGAGGCCATCGAAGTGTGTGACTTCAATGTTCTTGTAGCCTTTGACAGCTTCACGGGTCATCTCGACGCGCTCTTCGATCGGGAAGAGCGGGTTCTTGTTGGAATTCAAGAGAACGCCAACTACTAGGCGGTCAGCCAGGCGGGAGGCCCGGCCGATCACATCGAGGTGACCGTTGGTGATGGGATCAAATGATCCGGGGTAGATTGCAGTGAGCACGCTGGAGGGTAAACAACTATTGTAGCCCCAGCTATGACCCCAGATTGAGGCTCTTCAAAGCCTTGGCCCAGGGCTCGCGATAGGGCCGCTCCAGCATCGCGTTGGCCTCGCGGTCGCCGATGATCTCTTCCTTGATCGGGTCCCACTTAAGGTTGCGGCCGAGGCGCAAGGAAAGGTTGGCGAGATGGCATGCCACTGCGGTCTGATGGCCATCTTCGACGTCGGCCACGGTGCGCTGCCGGGTCTTTACGCAATCGATGAAGTTGCGCACATGCAGGTCGAACTGTTCGGGGCTTGAGCCCTTCTCGCTGCGATTCTCAACAAACTTCTCGGGCTTGGTTTCCACTCTCACTGCACCACCGGTGGGATGGCCCTGAAAGGTGGGAATCGCATTCTCTGGCGGCCGTTTGGCATCGCCGGTAATCTGGAATCCGCTGCGACCAATACTGAGGCTGCCCTTGGAGCCAAAGAACTCAAGGCCCGAACCAGCGGCACTGCCCTGGCTGCCTTCACGATGGCTCCATAAAGAAGTGAGGCCCGGATAGGTGAAGGCGGCATCCTGCGTGTCTGGGGTTTCGCCATCGTCTTCGAGAACAAAGCGGCCACCATTGGAATACACTGCCTGCGGCCCTTTGAAGCCCAGATACCACTGCAGGATGTCGATCTGATGCGCGCCGAGGTTTGTCATCTGGCCGCCAGAATAATCCCAGAACCAGCGGAAGTGATAAAGCGCGCGATGCGGGCTGTAGGGGCGCTTGGGCGCGGGGCCTAGCCACATCTCATAGTCGAGCTCTGTCGGCACCTGATCGGCCGTCGGCCTGCCAAAGCCGGGCATGATGTTGCGGAAGGAGGCCATGCGCACGCTGTGTACCTTGCCAATGGCACCGTCGGCAATGAGTTGTTTGGCCTGCTGGTAATGCTTGCCGCTGCGTTGTTGTGTGCCCACCTGCACCACACGCTTGTACTTGCGCGCGGCGTTGATCATCCAGCGGCCTTCACGTACAAACAGCGTCATCGGCTTTTCGACATAAACGTCTTTGCCGGCAGCACAGGCCAGGATCGTCATCATGGCGTGCCAGTGGTCTGGCGTTGATACAACTACGGCCTGAATTTCTTTGTTGTCGAGCAGGCTACGAAAATCTTTGTAGCCTTTCGCCTTGCCGCCACAGGCCTGGATGCCCTGCTCCATACGAGGTTGATAGATGTCGCTCATCGCAGCCATGTCGACGTCGCGTTGATTCTTGAAATCGAAAACGTGCTGGGCACCGATCAGGCCGTAGCCGACGAAGCCCACTTGCAGACGGTCGTTTGCACCGAGAATGCGTGAGTAAGAAGCTGCAGCTACTGAGGTGGCAAAAATTCTTCTGGTGAGTGACATCGCAGAAATCGTATCAGGTTTCACGTTAGGATGACCTTTTATGTCTAGCTCCCCCCTGTTGACTCTTTTGGAAGCGGAAGACCGCTCTGTTCTCGACGTTGTTTCGAAAGCGAAAGGCCCGGAAGGCTCACTGCCGCTGACGGCCGAGATGCTGATCCAGCAGCCCTCAGGCAACATCTTTGGTTGGACACAGAACGCTGGAATGGGCCTCGATCCGCGCCTGCTTGGCGGCAAAGAGATCCTCTTGCTTTCCACCCACGGCGGCATCCGCGCCACCGACGGCTCGCCCATCGCTCTCGGGTATCACACCGGCCACTGGGAAGTGAACCTGCTGATGACGGCTGCGGCAGAAGAATTGAAGAAGCACCGCGCCGTGCCCTTTGCTGGCTTTGTCACAGACCCCTGCGATGGCCGCACGCAAGGCACCACGGGGATGTTCGACAGCTTGCCTTATCGCAATGATGCGGCGCAAGTCTTTCGCCGTTTGATCCGCAGCCTGCCGACGCGGCAGGGCGTCCTTGGTGTGGCTACCTGCGATAAGGGTTTGCCCGCGATGATGATGGCTCTGGCTGGCACACACAATTTGCCAACGATTCTGGTGCCGGGCGGGGTAACGCTGGCTACTGAGGACGGTGAAGATACGGGCAAGGTGCAGACCATTGGGGCGCGTTTCGCCCACGGCGACATTAGCCTTGAGCACGCTGCTGATATGGGTTGCCGCGCTTGCGCTTCACCCGGTGGCGGTTGTCAGTTCCTTGGCACTGCTGCGACTGCTCAGGTAATTGGAGAGGCGTTGGGCCTCGCGCTGCCCCATGCGGCACTGGCCCCGTCTGGTGCGCCGATCTGGCTTGACATGGCACGCCGCTCAGCGAAGGCACTGCTCTTCCAGTCCAGCAAGGGCATGACCACTACCAGCGTTCTAACTCCTGCTGCAATGCAGAATGCGATGGCCGTCTTTGCTGCCTTTGGTGGCTCAACCAACGTGATCATGCACCTCGCCGCCGTCGCTTATCACGCGGGGCTTAC
>CANGVB010000007.1 GCA_947456995.1 Bryobacteraceae bacterium
AACTCAACTTCAGATCGCCGCTCGCATGGAAGAAGAGCGGCAGCGATTGGCTCAAACCAACAGCCCCGTCAGATTCGTGATCAGCACCGGAGACAACATCTACAAAGGAGGCTCGCGGGACAGCGATTGGGAACGGAAATTCTTCGCTCCTTATCAGGCCACCCTCAATTCGATTCCCTTCTATGCCGTGCTCGGCAATCACGACGGCAACGAAAGCGCAGCCTCCGCAGATCTGCCGGCCTATTTAGATAACTTCTTCAGCCCTCCAGGACAAATGACGCGCTGGTACCACTTCCAGTACGGAGGATTCGCAGAGTTCTTCGCCCTCGACTCCACAACCAATCAACACCCGTCGGCAACGTCTCCGGCATACCTCGAATCAGGCGAACAAAGCCAGTGGCTCAAGCGACAACTGGCCAACAAGCCACTCGATTGGCGCATCGCCGTCATGCATCACCCCATCTTCACCGCAGGGCCCAACCACCCGCCCGCCATGCCAAAGCTCCGGCACTGGTTCGAAGACTTCCGCAAACACGGTGTCTCCGCCATCTTTGCCGGTCACGAACACAACCTGCAGATATCAGAACGCAACCCGGCAACCGCTAACATGCAGTTTGTTGTTTCCGGTGCCGGCGGAGAGTTGCGGAGATCCAGCGTCCGAAAGCAAATGAAGATGAGAAGCATCGCCGGATGGGCCCCACAGGCGCACTTCTTGCTGGTCCAGATCGAAGGGGATGCGATGACGATCCTTCCAATCGGCACCGATCCAATCAACCTTCAGAATCCATCTGGAGCAAGCATCCCTCTACCCATCCGCGTCCCAAGACGAGTCAATTAAGTCGCCTGATTGGAAGGCCAGCTCGCCCTCAGCGATCCCTTCGATACAAGATCGATCGCATTGTTTGAGGTCGCCATGTCAAAGTTCTGGCTCTCAAGCCGGTAGATCTCAAGAACACTCTGTGTGGCCGAGAATGGATCGGAGGCACCACGAGCCGCATTCAGCTGGCTAGCCAGCACAGAAGCCTCAATCATCTGCCCACTTGGCATCTTGATGTACTGGTCTCGCTGCGAAGTGCCAAACGTTTCGAAAGGCCCATTCACCAAAGTCCCACCCATCAACTGGGCAAGCTGCTTACCGCTTTCGGCACTTACATTCCCCACCGCACGCGGCACAAACTCAGGTTTCCCGCTAGAACCATTCGCCCAACGGATGTCCACGTTATCAATAGCAAATGGAGTGCTGCGACTCAAATTGTGCATCATCAAATTGGCGTAGCTGCCTGTATTGGAATCAAGCCAACTTTGCTGCATGCTGTTGATCTTCACCGGTGCCGTCGGCCCGGGCACTGGTGTTGTTTGTACAGGCGGGCTGGGGCTTCGTGGTGGTGTTGGGGGTGTCCGTCCAATACCATTAGCGGCAGAGTTTTGCCGCGTTGCCGCAGACTTGGCACCAATCGCCGACAAAATACTGTCATTCGAAGTGGGTCTGGCCACTGGTTCATTTTTGGACAAAACTTGCGGCGTCAGTCCCACTTTGGAACTGGCCAGACTACCCTGAAAACTCTTTACTGGTGCAGGATTGCCCTTTTTGGCCGCAATATCACCAAGCGCACGCCGTCCACTGCGGCCGGCATATTGCTCTCCCGCAACAGATTGAATCGTGGGTCGAAATGAGGAGATTTCCTTCATGCCCTCAAACCTTGCAACTCACATGCCAAACTCCCCCAATGCAAGCGCGAGATAATCAAGAACATGTTGCGTCGCAATTTCATCACCTTCGCCGGAGCCGCCCTCGCCGCCAATGCACAACCAGCCCCCGCCAAGCGCCTCATCGTTCACGCCGATGACGCCGGCATGTGCCACTCCGCCAATATCGCCACCAGCGAAGCCATGGAGAAAGGCCTTGTCACCTCGGCCAGCGTGATGATGCCCTGCCCCTGGGTTCAGGAATTCTGCGATTGGGCAAAAAAGAATCCCACCATGGACCTGGGCGTCCATCTCACCCTCACCAGCGAATGGAAGTATTTCCGCTGGCGCCCTGTTGCTTCCATCGACAAAGTCAAAGGCCTGATCGACAGCGAAGGCTACATGTGGCGCGACGTCCGGTCTTCAGCCACCAATGCCAGCCCGGCAGAAATCGAAATCGAGCTGCGCGCACAAATCGAACGCGCCCGCGCCTATGGCCTCAAGTTTACCCACCTCGACACCCACATGGGCACCCTCTACGCCCGTCCCGATTTCTTTAACGTCTACACTCGCCTCGCCAAAGAATATGGCGTCCCCTGCATGCTTCCCAAGCCTCTCAAAGTGAGTGAAGCCGAGCTCAAGGGCTACCCAATTACCCTCGACATGCTCCGCGAAAAGCAAAGCCAGGGCTTTGCGATGCTCGACCGCCTCGTCACCGGAGTCCCCGGCAAAAACTACGCCGAGCGCCGCATCAGCTACCGTGATTTCATCAGCAAGCTCGAACCCGGCGTCACCAAGCTCATCATCCACCTCGCCAAAGACGACGCAGAAATCCGTGCCATCAGCAACTCCTGGGAATACCGCTGGGCCGACTACCAGTTCTGGACCAGCAATGAAGCCAAAGAACTCCTCGCCCAGCACAACGTCGAGTTATTTACCTACAGGCAACTCGCGCAAGCTTGAAGACGGGCTCCACCGCGGGCATTCCAGCAGTTGATAACTGAATTCGGCCACAACAGAGCTAACTGCCAGGCATATCAGAAGCATCAACGTGCTTGTAAACCAATGGCTGAAAATACCGGGCTCGTTCGCGACACAGGCAAGCACAAAGAGCTTGGTCACCGCTCCATGCAAAAGGTAGAAAGAATACCCGCGTCTCCCAATGAAGTTGAGTGCTCTCAGTGGCAATGCCTGAAAATTAACCTTCACAATCTGGCTCCAATAAATCGAGAGGATGGCCAGCGACGATACCGCACCAAGTCCGCAAAAAAAGTACAACACTTTCCCCAACTGCCCAGTTTCAGATTCAAGTGTAAATCGAATACTCAAGAAGGCAAGTCCCAGCGCAAACACTCGAAGGAGAGACCAGAGACTCGTCAGCGCTGCGCGATCACTCATCACCAGTTCCGCCAGAATGCATCCAGCCGGGATGTAGCAGACCCGGATCATTGGCAAGCCAGTCAGGACATTCAGCGCCAGACACACTGCCAACACAAGAACCCAAAGCTTCAACAATCCTGCTCCTCTTCCCCACCAAATCGCAAGTAGAGGAACAAGGCAATAGCCAGCGACGATGTAGCTCAACGTCCAGCTCACCGTCAGTAAGGGCCGGCTAGGAAACAGTCCCGGCCAAAGCAGCAATTGCTGTAAGTAGTAGGAGGCCAAGCTCTGCCCACCATGATCCTTGGCAAAGACCGGAAACACCAGGACAAACACCCCAGTCAAGCCAACAATGGCGGTATACGGGACAAAGATCCTTAGGATCCTGCGCTTGAGAAATTCCCGGTAGGAAAACGAGGGGCTCGAAAGGCTTTTGCTAATCAGGAACCCGCTGAGCATCAACAACAAATTTGTTCCAACGCTGCCAAGTTTCAAAGCAAGGGATTCAAGGCACTCCCAGGCAAAATTCCCTGAGGTGTGATGAGCCGTCATTCCTGCATAGTGGAAGACGAAAACCATGCATGCGGCAAAGCCGCGCAACAGGTCAAGTCCTTCCCATCGCCGCGCAGAACCAGCTTCAAAAAAGGGCTCAATGGAATGGAAACGATTCATGGTCGGATAGATGGCAAACCGCCACTTCTTACCCTAAACCGGACCAGCGCAAAATTACCTGAAAATCCTTTGCCTAAGTGATAAAAGGCATGCCAGTTTAGATCGAACCTTAGAGCAGCCGCCCGGCTCGCGAAGCAGCAATCTTACGGTGCAATCGTTCTTGCCGGTGCAACAACTCAACACTCCGATGCCAGTTCAGTGCCTCACTGGCACACTCAAGAGCCATGAACAAATTCTTCTCTGTGTGTTCGTAATACTTTGCCAACTCGACAAGCGAATCCGCCCGGTACGGGTTCTTCGATTGAGCAAGGTCTGTCCAGATCGTCAACGCTTCGGCAATCCGGGATTGTTTCTTTTCGATCAGGCCAAGCTCCCACAAACATCGAAACATCAACTCATCACTCATCTGCGCCTCAATGGCCCGACGATAAAGCACTGCCGCCTCATCCAGCCGCTCCTGAGCCGCCAGCCATCGGGCAAGCCCACTCAATTCCGCACCATGCTTCAAATCACAAGCCAGCGGATCATCAAAAGCAACAGGAATCACACCAGCCAAAAAAGCCAGCGACAGAATGTCCAGCGCATTGTGCTCAAGCACTGCCTTCAAACGATCCGCCCGCCCGGTTCGCAGAAAGTCAAAGTACAACTGAGGGATCAGTTCCCCAGGCACATCGCCCACCCGCTCGTGCCCCAGAATCTGCCTCTCCAACTCCACCAACCGGCAGGATTCAAACCTCAGCTTCCACAATCGCCTCGCCCCATAGAGTAGGTCCAGATGCTCCAGCCGGGAAAACGGCGCCTTCTGCCGCGACAGCGTGTAGCGAGTCTCAAGCAACGGCTGGTCATAGCTGCGCCCGTTATAACTCACTAAAGTATCGAAGTCAGCAAGATACACAGCCAGCGAATGCAAAGCACTGGCTTCTTCCCCATGCTCACGAATAAACCACTGCTTGAGCACAAACCCATCGCGAGTCACACTAGCAGCGCCAATCAGAAATGCCAGCGTACCAGCCCCACCCGCAAGCCCGGTAGTCTCCGTATCCAGATAAGTCCAGCGTCGCCCCTCTAGCCCCTGCAGCCGCTCGACAAACACATTCCCGTGCTGGTAATCATTCGGGTAGAAGCGCTCCACCTCAAGATGTCGCCCCAGTTCTGTTTCAACTTCCACCCCGCCCAGGCACGACGCGTCCAGCACACGCGGCGCCTCTTCCGAGGCAACAAATCGCGCGTCCACCTTCTCCATGCGCTTGCGCAATAAAGCAAGCTGCGCCTGAAGTGCAGTTTCCAATTTTCGTGATCTCTTCGCCTATTTTACGGCTTCGTCAGCGTGATAGCTAGAGCGAACTAGCGGTCCGCTCTCCACATGCCGGAAACCCAGCTCAACCCCATACGCTTTAAGCGCAGCAAAATCCTCAACCGGCACATACCGCACAATCGGTAAATGCTTCACCGAAGGCCGTAAATACTGGCCCAGCGTAAGAATATCGACATGGTGCTCACGCAGCATCCGCATCGCTTCGCGCACCTCATCAAGCGTCTCTCCCAAACCCAGCATCAGCCCGGACTTCGTCGGCGTCTCCGGGCTCTTCTGCTTCACATAGGCCAGCATCTCAAGACTCCGCTCAAAGCGAGCCCCCAGACGCACTTGCTTATACAACCGAGGCACTGTCTCCGTATTGTGATTCAACACATCTGGCCGGGCATCGAGCACAATATCCATCGCCTCATGTGAGCCCTGAAAATCAGGCACCAGCACTTCCACACCACACCCAGGCACACGCTCCCGAATCGCGCGAATGGTAGCGGCAAAAATCCCCGCCCCTCCATCGGGCTGATCGTCGCGATTCACGCTCGTAATCACAGCAAATTTCAACCCCATCCGGAACACAGCTTCAGCCACCCGGCGCGGTTCATCCTCATCCACTGCCAGCGGCGCACCCTTCTGCACCGCGCAGAATCCGCAACGCCGAGTACACAGGTTCCCCAGAATCATGAAGGTCGCCGTCCGCCGGTTCCAGCAGTCTCCGATATTCGGGCATGCTGCACTCTCACAAACCGTGTGCAGCTTCAGCTCGGTTACCAACTGCTTCAGATCCCGGTAATTCTCACCAACCGGGGCCGGGGCCTTCAGCCACTCCGGGCGCTTCGACTTTGCAGACTCTATCGATACAAGCACTATGACTCCAGTTTAGCTTCGAGCGAGTTCTCCAGCACCGAATCCTTACGGAACCGTTCGAATCGCAGCGCCGCAGCAAACCCGGCTTCCACCGCCGCCCTCGGAATAAACCCAATCAGTTCACTCCCCGCTACCTCCACCCCAAAGCCTGCCGCCTCACGCACCACAGCAGCAAACACCTCATGCAACGGAGTCACCTCAAAGTCAGTCAGGTTGATCGACACCTGTGCCTGTCCACGCGAGTGCAACATCATCCCCATCGCCTTCACATGTGGCATCCCGCCAGAACTGGCCCGGATCTTCTTCGCAATCGCCTTGGCCACCTCCAACCGCTCCGTATTGAGGTTCACGTTATACGCAATCAGAAACTTACGAGCCCCCACCACGCAGGCCCCTGCCGTAGGATGCAACTGGCCATTGCCAAGATCAGGCGCACGCTCGCTGCTAGTCTTCAGCTCCTCTAACAAACCTTCAAACTGCCCTCGGCGTATATTCTCCAGACGTTCCCGTCCCGCCACCCTGGCTGCCGCCTCATAAAGATAAACAGGCACCCCATACCGCTGCCAAATCTGCTCTCCAGCCCGCACTGCAAGCTCCGCACATTCCACCAGACTGATCCCTCGCACCGGCACAAACGGCACCACGTCGGCCGCACCAATCCGCGGATGCTCCCCTTGCTGCTGCCTCAGATCAATGCGCTCCACCGCCACACCAACTGCCCGAACAGCCGCCTCGCACACCGCCTCGGCTTCACCGGCCATCGTAAAGACACTCCGGTTGTGGTCGGCATCCGCTTCCCGCCCTAACAGAGTCACGCCCGCCACACTCTCAATTGCTTCTTCAATCGCCAGCAATGTAGCCTCTTCGCGCCCCTCAGAGAAATTCGGGACACACTCAACAATGCGCTGCTTCATGACCCGATTGGCCCCTCCCCTTCAGACAGTGCAACCAGGATCTGCTCTTTCCGTTCCAGTGCTCCCTCCTCAGCCGTATCCATCGCTACCCAATAAAAGGCTAAGGCAAATCCAAAGGTAAGCAGCAGAACTCCATAGAATCCAAGTTGCGATTCAAACGCATACCGCGCCATATAAGCGAGCCCGATCGGAATCCCCAGCAGCGGATACACCAGCAGCATCCACATCTGAAACTTGCTGCCCCCGCGTGCACGCCACGACGTCTGAGGGTTGGCTGAACGAGGATAGTAAACAGTCCCCAGATTTCCCAAACCAGTGAAAAACACAGCCATTACGGTAGTTACGGCAAACGCCTCCACAATCTTGAGCCCACTAATCGGTAGCCGCAAAGCCAGACAAACGACACTGATGATGATCAGTTCCAGAAAGATATAAACACTGGCGGTAATGTTCTTCGCAAGCAACACCGTGCGCACCTTTACAGGTGCGATCCAGTAGAATTGCGCCGCCGTCCGGTCAAAGCCAAAGCTGTTAAACAACGCAACCTCACCCAGCATCATCACCGAATACACACTGATCCAGGTCAGAAAGTTACTCTCCATCGCGCCACTCTGGCCCAATCCATTCCGGCCAAATGTCAGTGGCAGCCACACCACCAGCCCGAAGGTAAATCCCATAAAAAAGACCAGGCGAAACCGTGAACTCCGGGCCAGAGTCTGCATCTCTTTCTCCACCAGTGCCGCCAGCGGATCAGCAAACAAATGCCGTGGCCAGCGAAACAGGATCGCCGTCCAGCCAGCCCCGCTCGTAGTTCCTCCGTGTCCCGATTGCGCTCTCGCCGCATCCACATCAAAGTGCAGGCTACGGTGAAACTGCCAGCGTCCAAACCAGATCGCCGCAATCGTATAGACAACGATAAGCGAAAGATTAAGCACCGGCATCCGCCCCATAGCCAGCCCCGCTGCCGCCCCCCACGGAAACATCGATTGATTGAAGTTCATCAACGCCGACTTTACCCCGGCCGGCAAACCCATCATCGCGATCATCTGCGGACTCACCATCAAAATCACCAGCACCAGCACAGACAACTCTCGCAACCCTTTGCGCTCCATCAGCCGCCCCACCAGGTCCTTGATCCCGGCCGAGAGATACAGATTGAACACAACAAAAAGCAGAAGACTCGGCGGCGCCCAGCCAGGAATCTCCGGATTCCGCATCAACCCGACAAAGGCACCAGTCAACAGCAGCAGCACCTCCACTCCAGTCGATAGCCGCAGCAGCACCTCAATCAGAAAGAGCTGCCGCTCCGGCACCGGATACACCATCAACTTCCGCGTATCCAGCGACATACCGGTCGATGCGAGAAACACAGGCACAACCTGCCAGTACAAAAACGCAGCCAACAACCCAAACGTCAAAACGAATTCAAAACCAGCAAACTCACTAGGCTTCACATTACCCAGCAACACAGCCAGCCCAACGCCCCCACCTGCCAGCATCAGGTACCAGACCGCCATTACCACCGTCCCTACCCAGTAGCCACCCATCTGCGGCTTGCGGTAAAAATTCAAAATGGTGCGCCACTGCGCCCAGAGTATCGCCGCTCCCGGCGTATCCATTAAAGCCATGACAAATCTGCCGCCGTCCGGTGCTGCTCCCCAACCGTCCGCACAAACAGATCCTCCAGCGTCTCGTTCTCGCTGCCTTGCCGCAACTCATCCAGCGTGCCTTCAGCAACCAGATTGCCCTCATGAATAATGGCGATGCGATCACACAAACGCTCAACAACTTCCAGAACATGCGAGGTAAGAAAAATCGTCGAACCATGCTTCACCAGATCCAGCAGAAGATCCTTCATCAACCGGGCACCAACCGCATCGACACCCTCAAACGGCTCATCCATCAGAAACAGTTGCGGCCGGTGAATCAGCGCCGCAGCCATGGCCACCCGCTTGCGCATACCCTTGGAATACTCGGAAATCAACTTCCGCCCAGCACCAGCCAGCTCAAAAAAATCGATCAGTTCCTTGGCTCGCTCTGCCGCCATCGGCCGCTGCAAGCCATACATCCGTCCGATAAATTCGAGGTATTCCCCACCGGTTAGATTGTCGAAGAGCAAAGTCTCGTCAGGCACCAGACCAATCCGCCTCCGGGCATTGAGCCCAGCTTCCGGCTGGGCTGCATCAATCGGCTCCCCAAGAAGGAATATCTCTCCCGAAGTCGGTTGGGCTACCCCCATGAGCATCTTGATGGTTGTGGTCTTCCCAGCTCCATTGGGCCCGAGAAATCCGTAAAAGCACCCTTGTGGGACAGAGAGGCTGAGTCCGTCCACCGCAGCCTTCGTCCCATAGGTCTTGCGCAGGTTCTTTGTTTCGATGGCTAGCACTTTCTGTATTATCTCCGTTCAAGTTCTAAATTCACTAGACGATATGAAAAAGGTGGAGCTTATGCCGCTTGCTCAAAAGGAACTTGGAAAAACACCACCGCCCGCCTCTGCGGCTGTGATGACCCTTGAAAATCGCCAAATTCTCTTCAGACAAAAACTGCAGCGTGTTCTCAACAACCTGCCGCCCTTCTCACCGATCCTCAACAGGCTCATCGGGAGTCTCGCCAGTGAAGACGTGCGCTTCAGTGATCTGGCCAGTCTCATCGAAAAAGACACCGTACTCAGCGGCCACGTCCTGCGCCTCGTAAACAGTGCAGCCATGGCTCGCCGCAGCCGTATCAATTCCATCTCTCACGCTGTCAGCGTCCTCGGCCTGGTCCGCCTGAGAAACTTCCTCCTAAGCCTCTCCATTGCCCGGCTCTGGCAGAGCACCAAAACAATTCCTCCGTGGTCTATGGCCCAGTTCAACCTCCACGGCGCTGCTGTCGCTCTGCTCTCCGATCTCCTCGCGCAAAACTGCCGCTGCCAATATCCGGAAGGCGCCTTCCTTTCTGGCCTGCTCCACGACTATGGCAAGCTCTTGATCGCCGCCGCATTGCCTGAACAATTCACTGAAATCGTCAAAATGGTGCTCGAAGGCAAAGGCACCCAAATCGAGTGCGAGCGCGAAGTTACTGGCTTCACCCACCCGGAGCTCTCCGCCATGACCCTCAAGGCCTGGCATCTGCCTGAAGACATCGTTCGTGGTGTCGAGTTCCACCACATGCCAGACGAAGAAGAAAAGATCCTGCTCGAAGCGCCCAACGGTATCCTTCTTAGCCGCATCGTATTCATCGCAGACTCGGTAGCCCGCGATCTGGGCCTCCACGTTGCCGCCCTCGAAGGTCCGATTGAACCCTCGCGAGACAAAGCGCTCGAAACGCTCGAAGCTCTTGGCTTCGGAGGCACCAGCTCTACGATCCTCGAGACCTTCGAAGTCGAATACGAAGCAATCCGCGCCTTCTTCTAAGCTAGTTCTTCTTGGGAGCGGCGCTGCCCTTGCTCAACTTCCGGAAGTACTCGGCAACCTGATCGGCATATCCGCTCGGCACACGATCCGGAGTCGCACTCTTGGCTTCGTTGGCACCTTCCTTGCCTTCCAGGTCCCGTCTCAGCTTTAGCTCCAATTGCTCCAGCACCGGCAGCAATTGAGCTCTCATCTGATCCACCAGCGCTGGATTCCCCTTAAACTTGTTCGGGTCCAGAGCCGCCATCTCCTGCAAAAGCTTCTTGATCTCAGCCTGATCCTGCTCGTTGCCACCAAGCTTCCCACGCATCGATTCAAGGTCTCGCAGGCTCTGCGAGAAATTACGCTCTACGCTGCGCACCTCGCCTGCATTCGGCAGGCTGGGCTGATTCTGTCCGGTGTTGATCGCGCCATTGTCACGGAAGGGGCTGCTACCGCCGCCGCCCCGCATTTCATTCGGACGGCCTTCCTGTCCGCGGCCACCGCCCTGTTGGCCAGGCTGCTGCCCTTGCCCAGGCTGTTGGCCCTGCTGATTGCCGGCTTGCTGGCCTTGACCCTGCCCCTGCTGCTGGCCCTGTCCGCCTTGCTGCCCGCCCTGCTGTCCCTGCTGTTGACCTTGCCCCGGCTGCTGGCCTTTCTGCTGTCCTTGTCCGGGCTGCTGACCCTTTTGTTGGCCCTGCTGGCCTTGCCCCTGTTGCTGGCCTTGTCCACCCTGCTGTTGTTGCTGCCGGGTCAATTCCGCTACCTGCTGCCTCAACTGCTCCACCTGCGCCAGCGCCCGCTCGGTCGGGTCGGCCTTATTGCCACCCGGGGTCGCCATCTTTTCAGCTTCCTTCACCTTATCGCGCAAGTTATCGAGAGCCCGCGAAATCTCGCGCTCACGCCCAGCCATGTACTGCCCATAACCACGGCGAATGTACTCACTCATCATCTTCATCTTCAGGTTGAGGTCTTCCTTCTGGGCTTCTCCCAAACCTTCCTGTAGCTTCGACGATGCGCTCCGCTGAGAACTCCTCAACTGCCGTGCAGCATCCTGCAAGTCCTTTTCCAGCTTCTGGTAATCCTCCATCAGCCGGGCCTTTTCATCCGCCAGCCGGTTCGCCGTCTGCGGATCCTGTCCCTCACGGAAGGAATCAGTCTTGGCCCCAGGATTCTTGTTGTCCCCCTGGCCGTATTGCTGCCGCATCTTCTTCTCAAACTCACGCTGCCGGTTGGCAATCTCATGACTGCGCTTCGAGAGATCACCAAGCTGCTGCTCGCGTCCCTGCTTCTCCATTTCGCGCAGCATGTTTTTGGCTTCGTTCAGACGCTCAGCCGCACGGCGAGTCTCACCTTCACTCTGCTGTCCGTTCTGCTGATTCGATGAAGCCCGGCGCATGTCGTTGGCCGCTTCCTTCAACTGCTCCATCGCCTTGTCCACTCGCGGATCCCGGTTCAGCTTGCTTTGCTGGCGGCTCTGTTGCTGCCCGCCAGAAGAAGAAGCAGAAGACTGCTGTCCACCCTGCTGCTGGCCCTGTTGGCTCTGCTGTTGCTGGCCTTGTTGCTGGTTCTTCTGCAAGCGCTCAAGCTCCGCCTGCAACTTCTCGGTCTCACGCCGCAACATTTCCTGCTGCCAGCGCTGCTCGGAATTCTGCTGATTCTGTCTGGAGCCATTAGCCAGTTCCTGCTGACGCTTGGCCAACTCTTCCAGCTTCCGCATCGCCTCGTCTACTTCTTTTTGCTTCTGCTCGGCGCTCATCTGCTGGCCAGTCTCATACTGATTCTTCTCAGTGTCGAGTTCAAGATCGAGCAGGCTCTCAAGATCCCGCTGCATTCCGCCACCACCGCCTCCGCCTTGCTGACCCATCGCAACTTCAATTTCTCTACGGCGCGCTTCAGCACGCTGCAAATACTGCAAAGCCTTCTGCTCGTGCGGCAGTGCATCCTTAAACTTCAGACTCCGCAATGCATCCACCGCCGGGGTCATCGCATTGGCGGCTTCGGTCATGTCCTTCGCCATCGCCTCAATCGTTTCGTTCTGCCCGGCCAATTGCCGCGCGCGAATTCGCTGCACAAAAGTCTGCGCCTGCTGCTTCAACTTCTCCTGTGTATCGCTGAGAAATTTGGCATTCTCTTTCTGTTCAGCCGCAGGCTTCTTTCCCTTTTCTTCCTGAAAAGTAGCGCTGATGATTTCCTTCTGGCGCTGAACGATATTCCCGTCCTGCTCCTCACCACCACCTCCGCCACCACCCTGCTGCTGGCTCTGTTTAAACTCGCGTTCATAGGGCTGCGCCTCAAGGAAGTAAACATCGGTTGTGCTCTCGGCCTTGGCATCCCGGGCCTTGGCATAAAACATCACATTGTCCCCAGGGCTCAGTTTGAAATCTTCGAGGTTCAACACATGGGTACCATCCGCAGACTTCGTACCCCGCTTCACCGCCAGATTCACGGCCTGCTCCGCACCACCATTTACGGAATACATCAGGGTCATCGAGGTCAAACCAAAGTCATCGGTCGCCTCAACCTGGAAAGCAACTTCTTCAATCGGACTCACCTTGGCATCGCGTCCGGGTCTCGAGATCTTGATCTCCGGAGGTCCTTCCTTAAGTGCCTCAATAAAGTAGTCATCGCTCAACCGGATCGCCTTCTCCCCTTCCAGCATCGCCAGATGGAAAGCCCCGTCCTTAAGAATTTTCACCGTCACCAGGTGCTTGGTTGGGCTCGCACTAGTCACAGGCACCTTCGTCCCGTTATCCATCACAAGCACCGGCTTTTCCAGTGCTTTGTCGGTCTCAATCTCAAGATAAGCATCCGTCCCAGTCACGGCACGAAGATCCCCACCGGGGTTCTCCACCTCATCGGGCATCCCAGACCATGAGGGGAAGTGATAGGTCGTCTTGATCTTCTTCACGCCCGGCAAATCAACGGCCGTCAAAGTAAACTGCTTACTCTTCAGGCTGCCCGCCACCACGTAATAATCGACACTGTCAGCCAAACCGGCAAAGAGAAAATTCCATTGATCGACGCTGCCGTTGACAGGCATCATCGGCACTTCTTCCCACTTCTGAGCCTTATGGAAGCGGGCAAAGATCTTCACGCTCGACGGGCTCAAGCCCGTCACCTTGGCCGTCACCATCTGATCCGCTCTCCGGCGTACCTTCATCGATCCCGGCTCAACACTCAGTTCGCGATTGAAGACGCTATCCGCCTTCGGAATCCCGCCCCACAACAAAGCGCTGCCCTGCCCCACCCAGCCAGGTCCAGCAAGTATCAACCAGGCCAAAACTCCAAGACTCACCGCAGCAGTGCCAGCAAAGCTAGCCATCCACGAACTGCGCACCAACTGCGAAGGCTCTACCATCCGGGCCTGCTCCCAAGCCTGCTCGGCCACTAGCGCCACCATCGGATTGGTAACGTCTTTGTTCTCAAGACAAGTGATCAGCCGCTGGTCAAGCCCCGGCACTTCCTTCTCAACCCGCTGTGCCGCACGCCGGCGGTTGATCAACATTACCGGCATCACAATCCCGAAGGTGAGTGCCGCAGCAATGCTCAGAAACAACAGCGCGCGAGACCAGTTCCAATCCTGAGGCTGTACGTCCAGCCGGTAGTTGATCGCCACCAGCAACACAGTCATCAGCAATGCCACCGTGGTCGCAATCGCCGCGCCTTTCAGTACCGCGCCAGCCAGCAGGCGTCGCTTCACGCGCTCCAGGTATCGGTTCAGGTACTCAAAGGCCATAATGGAACTCCTTATGCTTTCACTTGCAAATAACGGGCCGAAAGGAAACTCTCAGCCAGAAGCGTAACAAAAGCCAACATCGCCGCCCACCACCAGAAGCCCTGCGGCTCAGGTGCTGGCGTATCAAGACCCGCTGCCGGGCCGGCATTCGCAGCCGAACCCTTGCCCGAATCTTCCCACAATTTCAAATTCTCACGAGCCACCGGGTCCAGCGACGACTCGCGCCGGTCGACATTCACTGCAATCAATTCCTGACGGCCATTCTCACGGCGCACGTCATAAAAACCGGTTTCCACCAAACGCAGCGTGTTGGCAGTTGAAGCTTCTTTCAAGCTCAACGCGCGGTCGCCCTTGGGCCCAATCACCTCAACTGAACTTGCGCGCTTCTGATCTGATCTCAACTCAAGATAAGAGTCCACCAGATAGGAATTCGTACGATCTTCAACTCGTCCCAGATAGTCGGCCGTCTGCTCCACAAAGGGGACAAAGCCCGGTTTCACTGGCAGATCATTGGACACATTATCGAAAGTCGAAGCAAACACCAATACCTTGCCTTCACCCATTTTTTTCTCGATCAGCAGCGGGCTGCCGTCTTCGAGCTTGGCCGCAACCACTGAGCCCTCAGGCGCCTTCATGCTCACATACTGAAAGAAGCGAACTCCTTCAAGCCTGCCCGTACGCCGCAGAGAGGGAAAGGTCGGGTCGACATTGGCCGGAGCAAAGTACCGCTGCGTTCCGCGCGAAGCAAGCTTCGATCCATTGCTTTCAAAGCCTGCCACCGGCACAGTGGGCATTGAGCCCGTTTGGGTACCAGCCGCAATCCAGATAGCACCACCAGCTTCAACATACTTCCGCAGTGTCCCTTCGATGCCTTTGATATTCACGCCAGGGTCGTTCAAAATCACAAAAGCATAATTGGAAAGATTTGCCGTAGCCGCAGCAGCAGCACTCATTTCCTCCACGCTAAAGAACGACTGCGCACTTGATTCAAGAGCAGCCTTCAAATACAGCGAAGCCCGCGTCGCACGCTGCTCATCAATCAGCAAAACCTTGCGCGGATCAGCCTTCTCCACAGTGAAGTAAAACTTGTTGTCATCCACCAGCGCATCGCTATCCTGAATCTCCACTTCACCCTTCAGCCATCCGTAGGGGCCGTCCAGACCGGTAAATTCAACCGTTGCACGCCCATTTTCCGGAACATCAACGGTCTTCGAGCCTAGCGTCTTTCCGTTCAACTTCAGCACCACAGTCTTCTTGGCAGCAGGCGCGTTGAAGGCAGCCACCGTCGCATTCACCTTCGCTTTGGTCAAATCAGAAAGCGTCTTCGGAGCATTCACCGTTTCCACTGCATAATTCGGTAGTTTCCGCCCAACATCCACAATCTTCAACTCGCTGCCCGTCTCAAGCACCAGATCATTAAACGAGGGGGGCATCGCCGTTTTCTGTGCGTCCGTAATGAAGGTAATCTTCAAAGGCCGCCCGTTAGAGCGCGAAGCATCGCGCAGCGCACGAGCCAGTTCCGCAAAGCTCGACTTCTCATCCGTCGGCCCGATACTGTTGATTCCACCGGTCAACTCAGCGCGATCTTTCGATACCGGGCTCAAGTAACTGACATGGCTCCCCATGCTCCAGATCTGAGCTGTCGCACCCATCGGCAAAGCAGAATTCGCCTCAGCCTTCGCAGCACTAAGCCGATCCCCTTCCCGCATCGAGAACGAGTTATCCACCACAATCAAATGCAGCGTGTTGCCCGCATTCAGAATCGCCGGGGGCTTGCTCAAAAACGGCTGAGCAAACGCAAAGGCAATCAGCAGCAGAAGCAACAACCTCAAGAGCATCAGAAGCTTGTACTTCAACTTGCGCTGATAGGTGGTGGATTCGGTTCTGCGTTCGAGCAACATCGTCGAAGCAAACTGAACCGGGTCTTGCTTATGTTGCTGCAACAAATGCAGCCACACCGGCAAAGCAGCACCCACAGCACCAGCAAGCAACCACCAGGGAGATAGCAAACCCATATTGTTTACATCCTCCCTTTCCGGGCCGCCAGATATTCACGCAGCCCGGCATCGAGCGGCTTATCGGTTGGCATCAAGAAGTAATCCATCCCGGCGCCCTGAGCCTTCGATCGCAACTCTTCAATGTGGTTGTTGATCTTCGCCCGGTACTCCGTCTTGAGATATTCGGGAGTCACCTCGACGGCATCACCACTTTCAAGATCAATCATCGTAGCAGGGCCACTGATGGTCGGCTCGATCTCCTGACGATCCAGAATATGAAAGAGCACAACTTCGTTCTTCTTCCAGCGCAACGGAGCAATCGTCTGAATCACGGTCTCAGGATCAGCATAAAAATCCGACACCACAATCACCAGCCCGCGCTGACGTATGTACTCAAGAAATTGCTGAAACGGCTTGGCAAAATTAGTGTGTTGGCCGGCCTCAGCCTTCTCCACCGCATGCAGAACTTTCTGCAAATGCCCAACTCGAGAAGACGGCGGGATAAACTGCCGCACCTCATCGTCAAACAGAATCAACCCGGCAGAATCCCGCTGTTGCACGGCAAGATAAACCAGGCTCGAAACTAGATAACGTGAATAGTCCAGCTTGTTCGGGCTCTTGCCATAACTCATCGACTTCGACAAGTCGAGCAACACGGTCACCTTGGTATTGGTTTCACCCTTAAAGCGCTTCAGGTACATGCGCTCGGTACGGGCATAAACATTCCAGTCCACATGGCGCAAGTCATCGCCCGGCGAATACATCTGGTATTCGGCAAACTCCTGGCTGAAGCCAAAGTTGGGCGACCGGTGCAAGCCATTTACAAAGCCCTGCACCACCGTCTTGGCCACCAGGTCAAGACCGGAGATCGATGCGAGCACTTGCGGATCGAGGAAGTTCTGTTGCAAGTCCTACTCCTTGGGTACCGGCACTTGGGCGACGATGCGCTCGAGCAGGCCATCGGGAGTCAACTTGTCACTCTCGGCCTGGAAGTTGAGCAGGATGCGATGGCGCAAAATCGGAATGTAGAGTTTCTGTACATCCTCGAAAGTGACGTGATAACGTCCCTTCATCAGCGCGCGAGCCTTTGAGGCCAGCACCAGATTCTGAATACCGCGTACGCTGGCACCAAAGTTCACATACTTCTTCACGAAGTCAGGAGCAGACGGGTCGCTGTGACGCGAAGCTCTAACGAGCGCTACCGCATAACGGGCCACGCTATCGGCAATCGGCACCATGCGAACCAGCGTCTGAAAGCCCAGCATCTCTTCAGCAGTAGTAATCGCCTCGGCCTTACCCGTGGTGGTCTTCGTTGTCATGCTGATAACTTTCAACTCTTCTTCCGCTCCCAGGTAATCGAGAATCGTATTGAAGAGAAAACGGTCGAGCTGCGCTTCAGGCAACGGGTAGGTGCCTTCCAGCTCAATCGGGTTTTGTGTTGCGAGCACAAAGAAGGGGCTCGGCAGTTTGTGATGGCTTCCACGAACGGTCACCGTTCGTTCCTGCATCGCCTCAAGCAATGCCGACTGCGTCTTGGGCGGGGTGCGGTTGATTTCGTCGGCCAGCACTACATTGCCGAAGATCGGGCCGGGCACAAAGGTCCAGTTCCGGCGCCCTGTTGTTTGATCTTCTTCAATGATGTCGGTACCGGTAATGTCAGACGGCGTCAGATCGGGCGTGAACTGGATGCGCGTAAACTTCAGCCCAAGGCTATCTGCCAGGGTTCGCACAAGAAGTGTCTTCGCTGTTCCCGGCAAACCGGTGATCAGACAATGGCCGCCCACGAAAAGTGCAATCTGCACTTGTTCGAGAACTTCGTCCTGCCCGATGATCACTTTCCGTACTTCCTGGATCAGGGCTTTCTGGACAGTTGAGAAACGGTCGACAAGCGCCTTGATCTCGGTGGTGTCGATTGACGTTTCTGATGGAGTCATGCTCATGAATTAATCCTTGCTGGAATGATTCTCAAGATCGAGTAACAGCTTTTGTGCAGGCTTGAAGCCGGGGGCAAGTTCCAGAGATTGAAAGATTGCTTCCTGCGCTTCTTTGGGTCGCGACAAGGCGACAAAGGTTCTGGCCAAATTGTAGTACGCCCCGGCCGGGTCTACTGGCTTCGAGGCCAGTTGGGCTTGAAAGGCCGCAAGTGCGCGGTCTGGCTGCTTGAGATCTAGATAGTATGTGCCGAGCTTTCGATGTAGATCTTCGTCGCCTACGGGCGAAATATAGATCAATCGTTTGAGGGCGGCTGCGG